>JAVXAG010000089.1:0-7896 GCA_036660615.1 Anaerovoracaceae bacterium | reverse complement strand
AATTTCATCAACTTTTCAATCTATGTCCAAATAATATCCACGAGCAAAAGTTAATGTGGATATTATAGCACATCTGAAAGTAATCTAGATATTGCTTCTTTAAATTTTATCATTGTAGATCTGTTGAGATACATCTCATAGGTCAACTCGTGGCCATGTTTCATATCCTCATAAAACAGTTTCTCCATTTTTTTTGCGATGTCTTCGTCATATATAAATGCATTTGCCTCAAAATTTAGCCTAAAACTTCGTCTATCAAAATTCGCTGATCCTACGGAAGTAACCTCACCGTCTACAACCATAGTCTTTGCGTGCAAAAATCCTCTGTCATAGATGTAAACTTTTGCTCCTGATCTAAGAAGTTCACCAACATAGGCATAAGTTGCCCAATATACAAACAAATGGTCTGGCATACAAGGAATCATAATCCTGACGTCAACACCTGATTGAACAGCCATTTTTAACGACTCCAACAAACTAGCATCTGGGACAAAATATGGGCTCTGCAAAAAAACTCGTTTTTCAGCATAGGTAATCATCTTCATCAGCCCGCGTTTGATTTCTTCTTTTTGCGAGTCCGGTCCACAAGACACAATCTGTACACCAGTATTACCCCTATTTTCAACAGGAGTATAATATGTGGCAGTAATATCAATTTCTTCCTTTGAAGCAAAACGCCAGTCCACAATAAACCTAGCATTAAGATCCTGAACAGCACCGCCCATTATTTTTACATGAGTGTCTCTCCAGTAACCAAACTTTTTCTTGAATCCCAAATATTCATTTGCAATATTAAATCCGCCGACATAGCCCACTTCACCGTCAATTACAACGATTTTTCTATGGTTTCTATAATTCAGTTTCATATTAATAAGTTTAAGCTTTGGTTTAAAAAAATATGCAATCTTACCGCCAGCGTTTAAATATTCTTTTAGTTTTCTGTTGGTAATGTATCTGCTACCCAACGTATCCACCAGCATTCTGACTTCAAGGCCTTCTTTGGCTTTCTGAGTCAAAGCATCAATCATTTTTCTGCCTACCATATCGTCTTTTATAATATAGTACATGACATTAATAGTATCTTTTGCATTGCGGATATCTTTTATCAAATTGTGAAACATTCTCTTTCCATCATCAAAAATTTCCACATCATTATTTTGTGTAAAATATGAATAACCATACACTTGATTTAGCTTTATCATATGTTTCCAACGAGCTGCCACGTCTTCTTTAAATTCATATGTGTTTTCATCCATTTCCCTGATTTGTTCTTTCAAGCTCTCATCGATTACTTTCTGTTCTTTAGCAGTAATCCTAAATATTTTTTGTCTTGAAATGTTCTGTGCAAGAACTATATATAAAACAAATCCAACAACTGGGATAAAAAACAAAATTAGTATCCACGCCAAAGTAGTTGTTGGATTTTTTCTTTCCAAAAATATGATTGCTAACGAAATAAATATATTTATTACATATATTGTCGTCATTAAATTTGAAATTGTAAAAACATCATTAATATACTCGTTCATATATCCCCTCTTATTTCCCCTTAATTGATATCAGTATATTATATTAGATTTTTACATTCTTTTCAAGTTCTACAGCAACATTCTATCATTATCAATGTTAAACTTTTCAATTAAAGTCTCAACTGTGATGTTTTTTCTTTCTTCTCCTTGAATATCCATTACAATTTTGCCATCTCTCATCAGTATTGTCCTATTGCCATACTCAAGTGCATTTTTCATATTGTGTGTTATCATCAAGGTTGTAAGGTTTCTTTCTTCTGAAAAACGTTGTGTCAGAGCCAATACTTTTTGTGCCGCTTGTGGATCAAGGGCTGCTGTATGCTCATCTAACAGTAAAAGCTTTGGATTGGAAATAATTGCCATAAATAATGTCAGGGCCTGTCTTTGACCACCTGACAGCAACTTTGCCTTTTCCTTCATTCTATCTTCAAGTCCCATATCCAGTAATTGCAATTGTTCTCTAAAAACGGCTCTATCGCTTTTGCTTATTCCCTTTTGGAATCCTCTACTCCTATTTTTGTTGTAGGCAATTGATAGATTTTCTTCAATTGTCATGTCAAAAGCAGTACCTTTAAGCGGATCTTGAAACACTCTGCCTATATCTTTTGATCGTTTATGTTCTGGCAATTTTGTAATGTCTTTTCCATCCAAAACAATTGTACCGCCATCTACACTTTGTGCTCCCGATATGCAGTTCATCAGCGTGGATTTTCCTGCACCATTTGAACCAATAACAGTAACAAATTCGCCTTTTTCCATATTCAATGAAAGATCGTCAATAGCTGTTTTTTCATTGACTGTTCCAACACCAAAATACTTACTTATATTCTCCACTCTAAGCATGTTTAACACCACCTTTTTTCTTTGGCAACAATCCTATTGAAAGTGCTGCGGTTACAATCACTGCTGAAACTAGTTTAAGGTCGTTTGCCGGCATTCCTAGGTTTAATGCAAATGCAATAATAACTCTATACAAAATTGCCCCAAGTCCAACTGCTATAAGTCTTCTAGGCAGTGTCTTTGTTCCGAAAATAACTTCTCCTACTATTACTGAAGCTAAGCCGATTACTACCATACCTGTACCCATAAGGGCATCTGCAAATGATTGGTACTGTGCAAGCATTCCACCGGCAAGACCAACAAAACCATTAGAAAGTCCCATACCTATGATTTTCATAAGGTCACTACTAATTCCTGCGGCTCTTACCATGTCTTCGTTGTCCCCAGTAGCTCTCAAAGCAAAGCCTACTCTGGTTTTTAGGAATCCATAGAAAAGTAAAGTAATTACTACTAGAATTGTTCCACTTACAATCAAAGCCGAATAATCCTCTGGCAAGAATTTCGCTGCGCTTTTATAAATTGTGTCTGAGTTGGTTAATGGAACATTTGACTTGCTTCCCATAATTCTAAGGTTAATTGAATATAGCCCTAACATTACCAGTATCCCTGCAAGCAAAGGTTGAATTTTTAGTTTTGTATTTAGAACGGCTGTAAGGACTCCGGCAAGTACACCACCGACAAATCCCATAAATATGCCTAGAACCGGACTGCCTCCCAGACTACAAATTGTAGCTGAGATGGCAGCGCCAGTAACTATACTTCCATCGACTGTTAGGTCTGGCATATTTAGTGTTCTAAATGATAGGAATACTCCAAGTGCTAAAATCGCATATATCATACCCATTTCTACTGCACCCAATAGTGCTCCTATAGTCATCATTTTTTGTTTCTCCTATTATTTTGATAAATCTACTGCGTCTTTTAATACGGCTTCTGGAATTGTAATTCCAATGCTATCGGCTGTCTTTGTATTAACATAAATCTTCATGTCTTCCATAGTTTTGATTGCCATGGTTGCTGGGCTTTCGCCTTCTAATACCTTAGCTACCATCTTTGCAGTTTCTTGACCAAGAATTGTATAGTCAATTCCGTATGTTGCAAGACCACCATCTTTTACCATTGAGTCTGCGCTTACATAGAAAGGAATTTTATCTTTTCCGAAAACTTCTGTAACGATTGGCATTGCAGATGCTACTGTGTTATCTATTGGTGAGAATACTGCATCTACTTTTCCTGCCAAGTATTGAGCCGCTTGTTGTACTTCACTTGTATTTGTAACTGTTGACTCTATAACCTTTAGATTGTTTTTCTTTGCGTAAGCCTTTAAATCTCCAATTACTGATACTGAATTTGCTTCTCCTGAATTATAAAGTGCGCCTATTGTCTTCATTTCTGGAGTGATTTTTTTTGCAAGATCCATTATCTGCTCTGCAGAAACTTTATCTGATGTTCCAGTTATATTACCACCTGGATTTTCCAAACTTTTAACTAATTCTGCCTCTATTGGATCTGTTACTGCAGAGAATATGATTGGAATATCTGTTGTTTCACCTAGTGCTGATTGTGCTGAAGGTGTTGCAATTGCAATAATAAGGTCCACACCTTTTGACTTGAAAGTCTGGCATATTGTTTTAAGATTATTTGGGTCATTTTGTGCATTTTTGTAATCAATTATGATATTCTTTCC
The DNA here is from genome assembly GCA_036660615.1 of Anaerovoracaceae bacterium. Lineage (GTDB taxonomy): Bacteria > Bacillota > Clostridia > Peptostreptococcales > Anaerovoracaceae > JAVXAG01. The sequence continues at coordinate 3,840 of JAVXAG010000089.1, read as the reverse complement.
ATCAACATAGCCATCTGCTGCCAGTTGGTCTACAATGCTAGTTCGGATTTGATCCAGTGAAGGATGCTCCTGAATTTGAATGATACCAATTGTCTTTGCATCTGCATCGGGTTTGCCACCTTCTGCTTTGTCTCCACATCCTACAAATACTGCGGATACCACCATAACTAAAACTAATAATACTGCTAATCTTTTTTTCATCTTTCTTTCCTCTTTTCTTTATATTTTTTAATAACGAAAAGGGTTTCTCTGCTTTTTACAATTTGATTTTCCTTTAATCTCTTATGGTTTTTCGAGAACAGGTTCTTATAAACAAAAAAATCCTTGTAATCATGATAATTAAATCATAACTACAAGGACAAGTAATCTATATACCTGCGGTACCACCTTGTTTAATGCAAATTGCATTCACTCTGCAGAGTGCCATCACACCCTTAGCCCATAACGTTGGCTTCACGTCTCAACTACTCAATCTCTATAAAAAAGATTTTTCACCTTGCCCTCAGAGGCCCATTTATCCGCAACTGTCATTTACTTGGCTTCCACCACCCCAAGCTCGCTGAGAAATCGTTTTCGGCTTTACTCCCTCATCAACGGTTTATTTATTAACTAAACCTATAATAGCACTATTATTTTGTTGTGTCAACACAATTTTTTAAGAAAAATAACTTTTTTATTATAGAATTATACAAATAAAATAATCTTTGCCTTCATCGGTTATTCTTTGTAATGACTTTTGCACTTTTCCTTGCAAGTTTTCTGGAACATTTGTCAATTTATTTTCCATCTGTTCGGTTACCATATCCTGCAATGATTTTCCAAAGAGGTTTGTCTCCCATATCTTTGTATGATCTTCTTCAAACTGTTCCATCAAATGTTTTGCCAAGTCTTCTGACTGACTTTCTGTCCCAACAACTGGTGAAACCTCTGTGGTAATGTCTGTTCTAATAATATGTAAGCAAGGTGCTGTTGCCGTCAATCTCACGCCATGTTTATTTCCTTGTTTAAATACTTCTGGCTCGCCTAAATTCATTTCGCTAAGTTTTGGATGCACTATTCCATAACCGTTATCATTAACTTGATTCAACGCAGTTTTTAAATTGTCATATGCCTCTTTGGCAACTGAATATTCTTTTAGTAGCATAAACAATTGACTGTCGCTACTTACTGGATGATTCATCAATTCTTCGATTACTTTATAGTACAAATTGCCTTGCAGTTTTACTTCAACTGTAATTTTTCCCGTGGCCATATCATAGTTTGTGATTACAATATCGTCTACCAAATTACTTTCTTTTAGAAGTTCTATTGATTCTTTAATATCCCCTATCTTTTCAAAGGTTGGCATCCAGTCCATTATTCTGCTTATCAAATCTGCTTTTATCCAATGTTCTTTTGGCAAAGCGTCTAGGTATCCAGGTAACTCAAAATCAATCTCAACTGCTGGAAATTGTCCTAATAGTTCCTGAAAAACTCCATTCAATGTTTCAAGATTCATTCTCATGGCATTTACTGGAATTACTGGCATTCCATATGTCTCTTTTAAACTTTGTGCCAGTTCTATTGTCTTTAAATTTTGTGGATTTGCTGAATTCATAATGACTATAAAGGGTTTGTTCAGTTCTTTTAACTGATTTATGGTTTTCTTCTCTGCAACAACGTAATTTTCTCTTGGAAGCTCACCAAAACTACCATCGCAGGTCACCATAACTCCTACTGTTGAATGGTCTGTAATTACTTTTTCTGTTCCTTTTTCTGCTGCTACTTCAAATGGCATTTCCTCATCGTCCCAAGGTGTTTTTACCATTCTGCTTTTTCCATTTTCGCTGTGACCTAATACTCCAGGTATAAGATATCCAACGCAATCAACTAGTCTTATGGACATAGTTTCGTTATTTCCTGTTTTAATTTTTACTGCTTCGTCTGGCACAAACTTTGGTTCTGTAGTCGTTATAGTTTTTCCATCTCCACTTTGTGGTAGTTGATCAGTAATTCTTGTTTTTGCATATGTGTTTTCTACATTAGGAACAACAAGCAAATCCATAAACCTTTTGATAAAAGTAGATTTGCCTGTGCGAACTGGTCCTACTACACCTATATAAATATCTCCATTTGTTCGCGTAGAAATATCTTTATAAATACTCATATCCGTCATATTTTCATCCTCTTTCCCATATAACTCTCATTGCATACTATGAGCTGTCGTCTAAGAATATGACGGATTTTTTCAATCACTTTTTCAATTTTTGTCCTTTTGTTTTAAGTGGCTTACTTTTCCCCTTGGAAATAGTTTTTTTCTTTTTGCATTGAGTATCCTTTGTGGTACATGGATTGCATGGATTATGGTCTGGGACACATGGGTTGCATGGTTCATCTTCCCCACAACACTCTAAGGCCATTGACAGTTTGTCATATAAAGTATGCTCAAGATGTGTTGCATTTATAATAGTTCGATTTACTTCCCTGTTGACACAGAGAATCTTTTCAATATCATCTGTGGTTGCCAACACTTTTTGTAGCTTTTCACCCTCAGCATTTAAAATGTGTGAAAGTGCAGTTTCGACTAAAGCTATTGATTCAATTATATCTGTACACGATTCTTTGTCGTCGTGACAATCATCACCACAATTCTCTTCGCAAACTTGGTAATTGCAAGGATATGGCGACACACCAATTAAAGCACATTCAATGTCCACTCTTATAACACAAGGGCAATAACCGTTCTTTGTAATCAAAAAATCAATATACAAATTATCGCATTTTTTTATACATGGATTGAAAATCATATTTTTTACAATATAACACTTTGGAATACAATAAGTATCAATTATCATGTCATTATTGTTTATTACATAAATCTCCCATCTACAACCATCTTTGACTGCAAACATATATCCTGGTGCGATTGACAAAACCATTGTGATTACACCAGTACAAATTCTATATCTTACATTCAATTGTCCAGTTCTTTTATTTAATTCACAAATTGTATTTGCGAAGGACAGCAACAACGTATTATTGCAACAATCAAGTGAAATGCCCGTTATAATTCCGGACATATTATTTATTTCGCAAATTTTCATAAATCCTATTTCCCGAAAATACTTATCAAGTTTAAATATTTCATAAGGACATTCTTTTGATGCTGCCCAAAAACAATCTTCTATATAGTCAAAACAAAAGCAATTATACTCTCTACAAGATTCGTATACTCGCACTTGTCTAAAACACTTATCGGTTTTTATTATTTTTCTATTGCAATGGGTTAAAAAATAATAGTAGCATCCATCAAAGGCCATATTATCATATGTGGAATTTATTTTTAAGGCTAATGGCATTTCTTCTGCATAATTAAATATATCCATTTATATTTCCTCCAAATTTCAAGATGTGTAGTAACACAATTCATCTATTTTCTATATAATATGAGTATCGGATAGCTTTTGCTATTCTAAATTAAGAAAATCGAATTTGGAGGTATTAATTATGTCAATGCCAGTAATTACACCAGGAACTGGAACTCGTCCACAAGCTATTACTGATATTATTGAATCGGTTGCACTTGAGCAAACAGCTCTTTCACATATTCTAAACGCAGAAGGCGAAAAAATTCAAAAGATCGTTGCAGTAGCAACTACCGCTACTGAAATGTTGGCAGTTAACAAATCTGCTCAAAACATGGTAAATTCCATTACTAGATTGGAAATCGTTCTTCAAAGCAAACTAGAATTATTCTCAGATTGTATTTGTGAAGCTTAATTAATTGGTGATAGTAAACCCCTGAATATCTTAGTTTAAGTTATTCGGGGGTTTCTGTTTTAGTTGCAATGGTATTACTTT
>JAVXAG010000088.1:5271-7972 GCA_036660615.1 Anaerovoracaceae bacterium | reverse complement strand
CCCCAGCGCCAACTGGCATCTACGGAACTGCTACATATTCTAATTGGAACATAAACAAGGAGGGCTTGAGCAATCAATAATATTTGACAAGAGGCGGGATTAGTATTACAATAACCTAGATAGATCTGTTTCAGGGCGAGGTGAAAGTCCTCACCGGCGGTGATGGGTGATTTAGCGACAAAGATAATGTCAGATGAGCCACGAGTCCGCAAGCAATGTGCATTTTGCATATGGCAGAATGGGTAGAACCCCGTACCGACGGTATAGTCCGGATGAAAGAAACACGAATAAACTTATATTGTTTTTTGTGGAGCCTTGATTATATAATATTTTCAAGGCTTTTTATTTGCCTGACAGATTCCTTGACTTACAAATTTAATACAAAACGGAGGAATTTTGTTATGAAAACAACAACAGGTACTAGCTTGACCAGATCGGAAAAGCTAATACGATTAGTAAAAATGTCAATGATGGTAGCAATCTCATGCGTACTAGTGCTTTTGATAAGAATACCATTTCCACCAGCACCATTTTTGGTGTATGATCCAGCAGATATTCCAATATTTATTACAACATTTGCATTTGGGCCAGTGGCAGGACTTTTGGTTACAATTTTGGTCAGCTTTATCCAAGCGTTTATACTTGGCGGCGACAGCTACTATGGGTTTATTATGCACATAGCGGCAACAGGTGTGTTTGTCCTAGTGGCAGGTAATTTGTATAGACATCAAAAGACAAGAAAAGAAGCAATTATTGCATTGGCAGTAGGAGTATTGGCAATGACAGTTTCAATGTGCGTGGCTAACTTGTTAGTTACACCATTTTTTATGGGAGCACCAAGAGAAGCAGTATTGGCAATGTTGATTCCAATTATTGCACCATTTAACTTGCTAAAAGGTGGAACAAACGCGTTGATAACATTTTTGGTATACAAGCGCATTTCCAAATTCTTGCACAAAATGTAAGAGTATGATGAGAGAAGAAATCATTAAAGTAAAATAAATTTGAGAGGACATCAATGAGAGAAGTTACTATAAAAAATGAACAAGATACAAAACAATTTGGACTTGACTTAGCGGCCAAGCTAAAGCCAAACCAAGTAGTTGCCCTAATTGGAGATCTTGGCACAGGGAAAACAACTCTGACAAAATACATTGCAGAGGGACTTGGAATTACGGGAATGATTACAAGCCCAACTTTTACAATAGTATGTGAATATCACGATGGAAGAATGCCTCTTTATCATTTTGATGTATATAGAATTAACGACATTGAAGAAATGTTTGAAATTGGAGCAGAGGAATATTTTTATGGTGGCGGCGTCTCAATTATCGAGTGGGCCGATCAAATCGAAGAAATTTTGCCGGAAGATACATTATATGTCTTTCTGGAATATGGAAAAAAAGAAGGAGAGCGAATTTACAGATGTACATTCTAGCGATTGAAACTACGGGGCCATTTGGTTCCGTAGCATTAATAAATGAAAACGAAGAAATAATTAGCAAAAGTTCAGATGAACGAATGAATCATCTTCGGGATCTTATGCCAATGGCACAGGAAATCATCGATGAAACGGGCATAAAAAAGAGCCAGTTGACGGCGGTTGCAGCTTCAATTGGGCCAGGTTCTTTTACAGGAATTAGAATAGGTGTTTCTACGGCAAGGGCAGTGGCTCAAGCTTTGGAACTGCCATGTATTTCTGTGCCAACACTGGACACATTCAAACTAAAAGGAAACTTTGGCAGTGATTGTCAGAGTGGCGACGACCAAAATCAATGGGAAAACTTTATAATATGCCCTATATTTGATGCCAGAAGGAATCAAGTGTATGGGGGAATTTTCACAAACAAAGGCGAAACTATACTTAAATCAGGGCCGTATATGCTAGAAGAAGTTCTAAGCAAATTAATAGAAAGCGCCAACTTGCCAATAATTTTTTATGGTGACGGCATCGATGCATATGAAGAAAAAATAGATGCATATTTTGTCCAGTCGGTTGGAAGCGCAGTCCAGTCAGACAAACTAGTCCAGTACAAGTTTGCAAATAAAGAGGAAAGATATCAAACAGCAACTATGGTTGCCATGGTTGCGTTGTCAAAATATAGAGATGGAGAATTAATTGGCGTAGACCAATTAATCCCCGATTACATGCGAGTTGCGGAAGCAGAGAGCAAATTAAAAAACGGGATTTTGGCCAAAGAGCATGCTGCCAAAATGGCACGAATGAAGGAACACCAGTGAGCGGAGGAAATTGATGGCAGAGTTGGTAATTAGAAAAGCAGTAGAAGACGATATACTTGAGATGGCAGAACTAGAAAAAGTTTGCTTTGCCAGTCCATGGAGCTACGAATCAATAAGACACGATATATGCGAAAACAAATTATCCTTCTACCTTGTTGCAGAACTTGCAGGAATGGTAGTGGGATATGTTGGTATTTGGAACGTAATTGACGAAGGAAACATTACAAATGTAGCAGTTTCCCCAGTATACAGAAGACAGCACATCGCTTCCATACTCATTGACACTTTGATTCAAGTAACCAATCAAGCGGGAATAAAAAAACATTCATTAGAAGTGAGAGCTAGCAATATACCGGCACAAGAACTTTACAAAAAATTTGGATTTGTAGAGGCCGGATTGCGAAAAGGATACTATGAAGATAACAAAGAAGATGCTATAATAATGTGGCGTGGTTAAACA
>JAVXAG010000088.1:0-5171 GCA_036660615.1 Anaerovoracaceae bacterium | reverse complement strand
AGCCAAGTCAGAGGTTAAAGAAAGGAACTTAAATGAAAGACGGAAAAATAGTAACAATGGCAATAGAATCAAGCTGTGACGAAACATCAGTTGCAATATTAGAAAATGGCAGAGAAGTCCTTTCCAATATAATAGCTTCACAGATTGACGTTCATACAGTCTTTGGGGGAGTTGTGCCTGAAATTGCGTCCAGACATCATTTAGAAAATATAAATAGAGTCGTCACAGAAGCTTTAGAAGAATCCCATACAACATTAGACGACGTGGATATGATTGGAGTAACATATGGGCCAGGACTAGTGGGAGCACTTTTGATGGGAGTTGCTACAGCAAAAGCAATTTCATTTGCAAAAGATATCCCTTTGATTGGAGTACACCATATACAAGGACACATCAGTGCCAACTATATAGAACATAAAGAACTGGAACCGCCATTTATGGCATTAGTGGTTTCGGGGGGACATACAAACATCGTTGAAGTGACCGACTACAACCAGTGCAAAGTACTGGGAGGGACTAGAGATGACGCAGTTGGAGAAGCATACGATAAAGTCGCAAGAGTCATTGGACTTGGGTACCCAGGAGGGCCAAAGATTGACAAAGTTGCCAAAGAAGGCAACCCAGATGCGATACATTTTAAGCGAGTTTTCTTAGAAAAAGATAGCTTGGACTTTAGCTTTAGTGGGTTGAAAACAGCCGTTCTAAACTACATAAATTCAGAAAGACAGGCAGGGAGAGAAATAGTTGTGGCAGACGTTGCGGCAAGTTTTCAGCAGGCAGTAGTAGAAGTTGTAGTGACAAAAGCAGTTAGCGCAGCAGTTAAACTTGGCAAAGACAAATTAGTATTGGCAGGAGGAGTTGCGGCAAACACAAAACTTAGACAGCTGCTACAGGAAAAGTGCGACGAAAATGGAATCAAGTTGTATTTCCCAAAGCCTATCCTTTGCACAGACAATGCGGCAATGATAGGGTGCGCGGCATACTACAAATATATGGCAGGGCAGGTTGACGATTTGACATTAGATGCCTTTCCTAGCTTACCGTTATAGAGAAAAGAACATATTAAATAAGTTATAAAGAGGAAAAAATGATAGTATTATCAGTAAATCAGATTTCAAAGATATATGGAGTTGACACGATCTTAGAGAACGTGTCTTTTCACGTTAACCAAGGAGACCGCATTGGTATAGTCGGGGCAAACGGAGCAGGGAAAACTACACTGCTAAAGATTTTGTCTGGAGAAATGCCTAGCGACTCCGGTAATTTTTATGTGTCACAAAATATAAAAATCGGCTACTTGAAACAGAGCGATAATTTTGAGTCAGATAAAACAGTAATTGAACAGGTACATAAAATATTTGAGCCAATAGAGGCATTAGAAAAGAAGATACAGGAAATATCAGATAGAATTGCAACAGTAGCAGAAAATAGAGATTTGACTGCCAAACTCCTTGAACAGCTGGATCAATTGCAGCACGATTACGCAGCCAAAGGCGGATATACATATAAAAGCGAGATGAACGGCATACTAAACAGCATGGCATTTGGTGAGGATTTCTACGACAAGAGGATAGCGACCTTGAGTGGTGGGGAGCGAACAAGACTTGCATTAGCCTGTTTGCTACTAGAAAAGCCTGAGATATTGTTTTTGGACGAACCGACCAATCACCTAGACATAGGCACATTAAAGTGGCTAGAGCAATATTTGAAGTCATATACGGGTACAATAATGCTTGTGTCCCATGATAGATATTTTCTGGATCAAACCACCAATAGAATTTTCGAGGTGGAAAACCACAAAGTCAATTGCTACCAAGGGAACTACACCGAGTTTGCAATAAAAAAACGAGAACTTCGAGAAGCGGAGCTTAGAGCATATAGCAACCAGCAAAAAGAAATAAATCGTCAAGAAGAAATAATTCGTAGATTCAAAGAAAGAGGAACAGAAAAATTAGCCAAGAGAGCTTCCTCAAGAGAAAAAAGATTGGATCATGTAGAAAAATTAGAAAAACCAGATGGCGAACTGGGAAAAATGAAGATACATTTTAAACAAAATTTTCAGAGTGGAAACGATGTTCTTCATGGAGAAGATTTGTCAAAAGCTTTTGGGTTTGGGCAGTCAAAAAAACAGCTGTTTGAACATGTGAATTTTGACATAAAACGTGGCGAAAGAATATGTATCGTTGGGCCAAATGGAGTAGGAAAAACCACCTTGCTAAAAGTCATGATGGAGGAACTTACACCTAACGATGGATATATGAAAATCGGTCACAATGTGGCCTTTGGATATTACGATCAAGGGCAGCAACTTTTGAATAATAGCAACACAGTTATGGAAGAAGTACACGAGTGCTTTAGGCTGTACAAAGACGTTGAAATCAGGTCGATTTTGGGAAGATTTCTGTTTAAAAACGATCAGGTATTTTTAGAAGTTGGCGCACTTTCAGGTGGAGAAAAAGCAAGACTTTCATTGCTAAAATTAATGCTTTCTGGGGCAAACGTTTTGATACTTGACGAACCTACAAATCACCTTGACATAGACTCAAAGGAAATATTTGAGGACGCCTTACTGGATTATCCGGGAACAGTAATTGTAGTTTCACATGATAGATATTTTTTGAATAAGATACCGACAAAGATTTTTGAGCTTGAAAAAGATGGACTAGTTGAATACCTAGGCGCATATAATTATTATGTAGAAAAAAAAGCTTCTATAGAATCTGGAAAAAAGTACTTGCAAGAAATGACTACAGAGGCTAATATAAAAGAGCAAAGAAAAGAAACAAAACAAATTGATGATATTTTAAGTCCGGCAGAGCAACGTGCTTTAACCAAACAAAAGGAAACGGAGCAACGCAGACAAAATAAGTTAAGGGAAAATTTAGAAGCAGAGATCGAAAGACTTGAGACAGAAATTTCCAATATACAGATTGAGATGTGTAAACCGGAAAATTTATCAAATCATGAATTATTATCTGAACTAAGTCGTAAGTCCGATAGTTTCAACGAAAAGTTGGCATATGACTACGAAAAATGGGCAGAAATATAATGTTTTGCGAAAACTTTTTCTTGCATTAAGTATGGTAGTAAACTATAATAATTTTGTAAATCAACAAAGGACAAATGGAGGTTTAAAATGGCTTTTGAAAAGATAAGAGAAATAATAATGGAACAACTTAACGTGGAGGAATCAGCCGTAACGTTAGAAACGCACCTTATGAAGGATTTGGAAGCAGATTCACTAGATGCAGTAGAAATAATAATGGCAATCGAAGAAGAATTCGAACTTGAAGTTCCTGACGAGGACGCAGAGAAATTCCAATTGGTTGGCGACCTTGTGAAGTATGTAGAAGAAAATTGCGAAAAGATATAAAAACCAAGACCCGTCATAACGACGGGTTTTCCGCTATTTGAAGAGGTTAGAAAATGAAAAATGATAAAATATCAAATGCTGTAATCAAGAGATTACCAAGGTATAGAAGGTATCTAATAGAGCTAAAGAAAAAAGGCGTTGAGAAGATATCGTCTAAGGATTTTAGTACACTGATAGGGTATACGGCATCACAAATTAGACAGGATCTAAACAATTTCGGCGGATTTGGACAGCAGGGATATGGATACAGCGTGGAAAGTCTTTTGCGCGAGATAAGTGCCATACTTGGGCTGGACAAAGAATATAGGATGATTATTATTGGCGCCGGAAACTTGGGACAGGCAATTGCCAAGTACACTCATTTTTATAAGGCAGGATTTAAAGTATATGCGGTATTTGAAGTCAATCCAAATCTTATTGGCACAACTCTCAGTGGAATGGAAATTCTTGACTATGAGAATATAGTAGAATATGTAGAAGAAAATCAAATTGATATTGGCATTATCTGTGTAACTCAAGGGAGCGCCCAAGAGGTTGCGGATAAATTGTCTTTTGCTGGTGTAAAAGGTATTTGGAACTTTGCGCCTATTGATATAGAAGTGCCAAGTCGCATTGCTCTTGAAAATGTACACTTAAGTGACAGTTTGCATTCTCTTGCGTATCATATGAATGAAAAAAGTGAAAAAATCTAAAAAAAATAACCGTTTCAATATTACATTGAAGCGGTTATAATTAGTTATAGATTAGCCCTCAACTGGAGCGTCTACTGGACAAGCACCAGCGCAAGCGCCACAATCGATGCATGTATCAGCATCAATTACGTATATTCCATCGCCTTCGCTTATTGCTTCAACCGGACATTCCGGTGCACATGCTCCGCAGCTAATGCAGGCATCAGTAATTTTATAAGCCATAATTTTATATCCTCCTTTAGACATGTCTTGAATTCCATATCATTATAGCAGAAAGGTATATATAAGTAAAGATGAAAGTTTACACCTTAGTGGGCAAAAGTGGTACTGGCAAAAGTTATCAGGCCATTAACTTATGCAAAAAATTGAATATTGAAAGCATCATTGACGATGGATTATTTATATACAGAAATCGTGTTGAGGCGGGTATTTCAGCCAAGCGACAATCGACTACGGTTGGTGCTATTAAGACTGCACTTTTTACTACTGATGAACACCAAAAATCGGTGGTGGAAACTATTGAACGTCTTCAACCTGAATCTATGCTAATTATCGGAACTTCGGACAGAATGACTGGAAAAATCATCGCTCGTCTTGGTTTACCGGCGGATCCTGAATGTATATACATAGAGGACTTAACGACGCAAGAGGAAAGGGACATTGCTGACAAGCAAAGGCACATTATGGGCAAGCACGTAATTCCGGTTCCAACTCTCCAGTTGAAGAGGGACTTTGGCGGATATTTCCTTGACCCGCTGAGAATATTTCGTGGAATGAATGTAGGTGGAAAGGCTCAGTTCTCTGAAAAGACTGTGGTTCGTCCAACTTTTAGTTATATGGGGGATTTTTTCATATCGGAAAAGGTTTTAACTGACATTGCTTCTTGTGTTGCAAGAAAACACCCAGGAATCAGTCACGTAAGCAAAACTTACCAAAATACTGCTCCCGATGCTCTAGCAATCACTATCGTAATCTTTACGAAACGTGGCTACAACATCTGGAACACTGTAACCAAATATCAAAAGGAAACTGCCCGAATCATCGAGCAGATGACAGCTTTTAACATCGCAGATGTAGATGTGGAAGTGCGCGGCATAGAATAAAGC
>JAVXAG010000087.1:0-8073 GCA_036660615.1 Anaerovoracaceae bacterium | reverse complement strand
GTGATAATGATTCTCATTATCAGTTTTGGCAGAGTAAAATTTGCCATTGGTACGTCATAATTTGTGACAGATTATGACATTATCATATGTGAGTCAAAGGAGGTGCTGCGCACCTATGAAAACCTACGGTTTTCGCACCGATTCTATGATATAATATCCACCCTAGCTGTGACTGGTGGATATTATATGTTGATCTTATGCACGGCAGACGCCATGTGGCGGATTATACCATAAATTAGATAAATTTATGGCATAATAACCACCCCAGCTACGACTCGTCGAAAAAGGCACACCTTTTTCACCGCAGTGCCCACTAAACCTGAAAGCACTGCTGGCTGGCTAGCGCCTGCCGACGAGAACATTCTATCAGGAACGGTGCCCTTTGCCATATTATGTTTATTGCAAAGGTGGTGCTACGCACCTATGAAAACCTACGGTTTTCCCACTAAATTAAATTACAATTGGAGGAATAATCATGCTTTTTAAAGATATAACGATTTTGAACAACAAAATGGATGTTGAAACACACATGTATGTAGGTGTAGATCAAGACAAGATAAAATACATTGGAAAAGAAATGCCAGAAGAAAACTTTGGCGAAGAATATAACGGAAAAGGCAAATTACTGATGGCAGGGTTTTATAACAGCCACGCCCATTCACCTATGGCACTGATGAGAGGCTATGGAGAAAATTTGGTTCTTCAAGATTGGTTAAATAAAAAAATCTTTCCTTTCGAAGGAAAATTAGACGGAAATGCTGTGTATTGGGGAACACTACTATCTATGGCGGAATCCATTAGATTTGGTATTGTGTCCAGTACCGATATGTATTACTTTGTCGAAGATATGGCAAAAGCAGTAGCCGACAGTGGAGCAAAGAACAATATTTCCAGAAGCATAGTAAACTTCGCAGGAGAAGACCTATTTAAGATGGATTCAATGATTGAAATGCAGCAGGCAGTAAAAAACATTCATAATACACAAAACGGTAAAATTTTAATAGATGCCAGCTTACATGGAGAATACACTTCAGATGAGAAAACAGCTAGAGCCCTTGCTGAGTATACAAAAGATATAGGACTCAATATGCATGTTCACGTTTCAGAAACAAAACTAGAGCATGAAGAGTGCAAAGAAAGACATAACGGATTGACACCAGTACAGTATTTGAATAAATGCGGAATTTTCGATACTCATACAGTTGCTGCCCATTGCGTATGGGTGGAAGGAGAAGATTTTGACATAATCAAAGAAAAAGATGTTACTGTGGCATCAAACCCAATAAGCAATTTAAAACTTGCCAGTGGGATTTGCAATGTGCCAAAGCTCTTATCTATGGGAGTGAATGTTGCCTTAGGTACAGATAGTGTGGCAAGCAATAACAGTTTGAACTTTCTTGAAGAAGTAAAAGCAGTAGCACTATTAGCAAAAGAAAAAAGCAAAGACCCTACAGTTGTAACACCAAAAGAAGCAATAGTAGCAGCAACATATGGCGGTGCCTATGGACAAGGGCGAATGGATTGTGGTAAGATGCAAGAAGGTTACAAGGCAGATTTAATAGTTCTTGATATAAATCAGCCTAATATGTTCCCAGTTCACAATTTATTGAATAATATAGTATATTCGGCATCGGGTAGTGATATAGTATTAACTATGGTAGATGGAAAAGTTCTCTATAAAGATGGAGAGTATATGACTATTGATTTAGAAAAAACAATATTTGAAGCAAATAAAGCTACAAGGAAAATACTTGAGCAATTATAAAAGAAAAAGGGGAAATAATGTCAGAAGAAAAGGGAAATAAATTTGTAAAGGGCGCAGCAATACTGGCTATTGCTGGCGTAGTAATAAAACTGCTTGGAGCAGTATTTAGAATACCATTAACAAACTTGCTAGGGGATGACGGTATGGCATACTATGGAGTATCATATGCTGTCTATGGTGTGTTTTTGGTGTTGGCAACTGCAGGTATTCCTGTAGCTATATCAAAATTAGTATCAGAAAGAATTGCAATAGGAAATCACAAGGCAGCACATAAGGTATTTATCGTGTCATTTGGACTACTGTTTTTCATCGGGTTAGTATCATTTCTTGCCTGTTATTTTGGGGCAAGTGTCATTGCAGAGTTTGTAGGCATCCCAGAGGCCGCCTTATCGTTAAAAGCCATAGCACCAGCACTTTTCCTAGTGCCAATGTTTTCAGCCTTTAGAGGGTACTTTCAGGGCAGACAGAATATGAACCCAACAGCCATATCGGAGATACTTGAACAGGGAACTCGTGTTATTGTTGGACTTTCATTGTCATTTTTCTTAATTGATAAAGGACTGGAACAAGCAGCAGCGGGAGCAACCTTTGGAGCGTCGGCAGGAGCAATGGCGGGACTTGGCATAATAGTAATGATCTATTTGCTAAATAGAAACATAATTCATAAAAAAATATCCATGCATAATCAGGACGTCGAGGATACGATTAGCATTTTAAAAAGAATAATAGTCATTGCAGTACCTATAATTATTGGGGCTGAAATAATGCCAATTATGACGACTATCGATACAGGAATAATAATAAATAGACTTCAGGCGACAGGATGGACATATGAAGAGGCTAAAAGCTTATATAGCCAATATAGTGCGTATTGTAACTCACTAATTGCATTTCCACAGGTATTTACACAAGCGGTGGCTATAAGTTTGGTTCCTGCTATTTCGGGATTCTTTAGGACAAAAGATATGAGCAAAGTTCATGAAAATATAAACCTTGGACTTAGAACAACTATGATAATGGCATTTCCTTGTGCATTTGGAATATTTACCTTAGCTGAGCCAATACTTATTTTGTTATATCCACTTCAAAAGGCAAGCGCTATTGCAGCGGCACCAACATTGATGATTATGGCAATAAGCGTTGTGTTCCTGGCAATATCCCAAACAACAACGGGTATATTGCAAGCTATAGGGAAACAAACCATTCCTGTGAAGAATTTGGCTATTGGAGCTGCAATAAAAGTTGTAGTGACATATTTGCTAGTTGGAGTAGTGGCTATTAATGTTAGAGGCGCCGCAATTGGCACAATGGTAGCTTATATCATTACCCTTGTCCTCAACGAAAGAGCAATAAGAAAATACACAGATACAACAGTAGAATTTAATTTGACTTATGTAAAGCCATGCATAGCCTCATTGGTTATGGCAGTAGTGGTTTTTGCTACACATAGAGTATTATTGGGACTTGCCGGAAACAGTATTGCCACATTAGTAGGAATATTAGTTGGAGTAGTAGTCTATGGAATTATGATATTTAAAATCAAAGCCATTTCAAAAGAAGAACTTCTTTTGGTACCAGGTGGAGCAAAACTTTGGAAAATTGTAAATAAATTTATGAAATAGGGTAGAATACATTGAAGAAAGAATATGAAAAATTATATGACACAAAAGAAACTGAAGAGGAAGCATTAAGACGTCTTATAGAAATAGTAGGAGTCTTGAGACAGGAATGCCCTTGGGACAAAGTTCAAACTCACCAGACTTTGACAGCTTGTATGACAGAAGAAGCCTATGAAGTTGTAGACGCAATTCAAAAAAATGACTACGAAAACCTAAAGGAAGAATTGGGCGATGTATTGTTACAAGTTGTATTTCATGGAATATTAGGGGAAGAAAAGGAACTATTTGACATAAAAGGAGTCATAAATGATGAATGTGAGAAGATGATACGCAGACATCCACATATTTTTTTAGAAGAAAACGTTAAAACTATTGACAAAGCCCTTGAAAAATGGGAAAATATGAAAAGTAAAGAACAATGTTCGACGACATATACTGATAGACTTAAAAAAGTCCCACTTGCATTGCCAGCATTGACTAGAAGTTATAAGATTCAGAAACGGGCTGCAGTAGTAGGATTTGATTGGGATGATGTCAACGAAGCTTTTTCTAAAGTGAATGAGGAATCAGAAGAATTGATTGACGCTTATAGAAAAGGTGACAGAGCAGGAATGACGGAAGAACTAGGAGATTTACTTTTTTCTGTGGTTAATGTTTCTAGATTTCTAGATATTAATCCAGAAGAAGCTCTGAATAGCACTTCGGTTAAGTTTATCAAAAGATTTGCTTATATAGAAGATAAAGCTATTGAGAGAGGTGTATCCATTCAAGATATGACGCTTGATGAAATGGACAAGCTTTGGAATGAAGCAAAAAAATAAGTAGTATAAGTTTTAGGTACTTATAGGTATTATTTAAGGAGGATTTATAATGAATAAGGCTGAGTTAGTTGCTGCAGTAGCAGAGAAAACAAGTTTCACAAAAAAAGACGCAGAGGTTGCTATTAACGCATTCCTTGCAAGTGTTGAAGAATCCCTTGTAAAAGGTGAAAAAGTACAACTTATCGGATTTGGTACTTTCGAAACACGCGAAAGAAAAGCAAGACAAGGAAGAAATCCTAGACAACCAGAAGAAATTATCCAAATTGCAGCATCAAAAGCTCCTGTATTCAAAGCAGGAAAAGCTCTTAAAGATGCAGTAAACAAATAAAAAAACTAGGGGCAACGAGTTGTTGCCCTCTTTTTTTTCTAACACAAAAGAGGTATATATGAGAATAGACAAATTCTTGAAGAACTCAAGATTGATAAAAAGAAGAAGCGTTGCTAAAGATGCTTGTGATCAGGAACGTGTATCCGTTAATGACAAAGTAGCAAAAGCAGGCGTAGATGTAAAGATAGGAGATATAATCAAAATAGAATTTGGTAACAGCTCCCTGTCAGTAAAAGTTTTGAACCTAAGCGAATCTTGTAAAAAAGAAGATGCTGTAGGAATGTATGAAATAATCCAATAAAAGAGCCGACTACATTAAGTCGGCTTTTTGTGTATTTTGAATTGCTTTTTTAAATACTTGATTCCAAATTAGTGGAATAAGAATAGTTTGTACTGGGATTGAAAAAACGCATTTTACTAATCTCATAGGGAGCATGGCTAGATAGCCTTGACCCATAAGAATGGTTAGCCAGAATGTATCCAGGCATAAGTTTAAGCATAAGACTACAATCATACTGGCTAGTAATGTTCGTTTGTATGTGATTTGTCTCTTGTGAAGTACTAATCCGAATACAGCACCAGTTAAAAAGGCTGTAAGTGTAAACCCAGGGAAATATCCTCCTCCAGTAGGGAAGATTAACATTCCAAGGACATCACCAATGGCATATGCAGCTCCAGCCCAAAGTGGGCCGTACATAATGCCTAGCATGGCAACTGGTAGAAAACCAAATCCAATTCGCAAGAATGCAGTATTAATAGATAGGTATCTTGTCAATACTATTTCTATGGCGATGAAAAAGGCTATAGTGATTAGCTTCGTAGTTTTTGAACTTCTGTCCATAAAAAAACTCCTTTCATCTTTAGTGTAACTACACCAAGGTGGAAAGAGTCTTCCCATATTCCTTTAATGTAGTAGTGGACGCAACATTGTACCGCAGCCAAAGCCTTCGTTCATAAGCAACATCCCATCTTATGACACTTCACGCACAATATTTACTCTACTAGGGGTATGATAGCATAGTGCTTTTGATAATGCAATATATTGATTTAAAAAATATTGCTCCAAATCAAACTTTCATTTTTATGGAGAAACAACAATTGTTCCTTAAGGCAATTAACCTCGCCAGCGCTGTTAGAAACATCTTTTGCCTTTATATACTTATTACATTTTGCAAAAGAATAATCTGTTTCATTTAATGATTCTGTATCAAGGAAAAAAGATGCAGTTCGTTTATACTTATGCCAGCCCTTTTCCATATTGTTGATTTCCTTGCTAGCCTTCTTCCATTGTTTATCTTCTACATGAATCATAACACTGTTGTCGATGTCATTTACAGTAGAATGGAGGTAGTCATCAGAGTAGTTATAAAACACGCACCATATGGTTATCAAAATACTGAGGGACAATACAGATATAATTAATGACCTCATATAGTTACCTCCTGCGAAAAAGAGTAGCCCTTTGGTGGAGTGCCATAAATATGGAGCTTTTGATTATCATCAGTAAAAGCCAGAAAGACTTCTTCAATGGTAGCTATACCGCACGCATTGATTCTCATCTTTAATGCTTCTTTGTCAAGGCCACTTAGCTTTAAGTTCTTTTCATATAGATAACCATCACTTATTACTATAAGGGGTAGGAATTCTTCGTTGGGGACTATTCCCATGTCAGCACGAGTCAAAGGTTTCTTATCTGCCTTTTGGATAACAGAAAGATCGCCATTTGATTCCATAATGGCATACTCAACATCAGAAATACAGGAACAGTTGGCAAGCCTTAACTGCTCGGCAAGATCATTGATATTGATTCGAAGACGAGCAAGCTCTTTTATATTAAGGTTACCAGCTTCAATTAATATACTAGGACGACCATTTATCAAATCCTTGAACTTTTCGTTTTTTAGAGAAAAATAAGATAACCCTACCTGCAAAACCAGTAGAGTAAGTATTGCTACAACACCATTAATAAGGGAAGCGGTAGTAGAGTCAATAGGAATTGAGGCCAACTCTGCAATCATAAAAAGCACAACCATTTGGAATGGTGACATTTTGGACAACTCGGATTTCCCCATAACTCTAATAGAAAATAGAACGACCAAATACAATATGAACGTTCTTACACAAACAATAATCAAAATTTGCCTCCATAATACATATAAATTTCTTATTACCTATTGTGTACTATTTTTGACTTTGATATACTAGACTTTATTATAAAGAGAAAGCAGGAACTATGAAAAATAATTATAAATACAAAGGAATGTTTCTTTTCACATATGCACCTATTGGGATAATCTGTCCATTGATAGGACAATATTTAAACCAACTTGGTTTTTCCGGTACACAAATCGGAGCAATCACATCAATAGGTACGGCGGTATCCATTTTTGCAGCCACTTTTTGGGGCAAGAAGTATTCAAATAGCAAAGATAGAAGAAAAGTCATTTTCCTACTATGTATTATGGCAGGGGTTATGGCTATTATTTGTTCTCACATAATGACCTTTGCATTGTTTACTATTATGTATAGTGTAATGTATTTCTTTCAGGGGCCAGTAATGAGCTTAACTGATGCTATGGTTCTTGAGGATAATGAGAAGTTTTCTTCAATTAGGCTATGGGGATCTATCGGATATGCATTGGCGGTTTTCATGGCAGGAAAGGTTGGGGAAGCAGCGGGGCTGAATAATATCTTTGCAATGTATGCAGTGGCATTTGTTATTGGTGGCTTTATGGCAATGTCTTTAAACAAGAGAAAACCATATGTACCAGAGGATAAAGTTGACACAAAAGTAGAAAAAGTAAAGTTCTCTCAGTTATTCAAGGAAAGAAAAGCGATTGAACTAATAATATGTGGGATATTCATATTTGGGACAAACGTAGCTAACAATACGTATTTCGGGTTTCTATTCAAAGACGGTGGTGGTACTGTTGCAGGAATCGGTCTGGCATTTCTATTAATGGCAGGAAGCGAAGCTCCATTTATGGCAATCGTTCCCAAAGTGGCAGATAAGATTACACCACAAAGGCTTATTGCCGCATCAATGGTAATATCCGCATTGAGATTTGCTTGGTACGCCACAGGACCAAGTTACACTGCATTGCTTGTTACATTCTTTCTGCAAGGTATTGTAAATGGAATAATACTGGTGGAATATGTAAAGTATATATCGCAGGTGGTTGATACGAAGCTGATTGGAATAACCATTTCTGCATTCTATGCAATAAGTTCTAGTGGAGGGCCAATGCTCTGCAACTTTGTCGGTGGCATATTAATGGACTATGTTGGAGTAAGAGGTGCTTACGGTTTCTTTGCAATACTGAATATAATAGGATTGCTACTGTATGTGATGTTTGGATTGCATAAGCCTTTCAAAGGGGAAGACAGTAGATAATATGGGTGTAAATAGGGAACAAAACTATGGTAGAAAAAAGATGAAAAAAAGATGAAATTTTCTATTGACAGATGGGTCAAATAATAGTATTATAGATAAGCTGTCGCAAACAGCAAGGGAGTATTGCCACCCAGATAAATGCGAGA
>JAVXAG010000086.1:0-8107 GCA_036660615.1 Anaerovoracaceae bacterium | reverse complement strand
TTGGCACGGCTTTTGCGCCGTCACGCCAAACCAACCGCCAGTCACTTGGCACGCCTTTTGCTTCAGAAAAGCCAAATCGTTTCTCCGCCCCACAGTCACTTGGCACGGCTTTTGCGCCCAAAACCCCACAGAATCCTTCGCCTTGGCACGGCTTTTGCGCCGTCACGCCAAACCAACCGCCAGCCACTTGGCACGGCTTTTGCGCCCAGAAAATCCCTGCACTAACCCACCTGCCACCGACATAAACTCCGCATAACCGCCACCCCTACCAACTGAATCTAATAATGCTAGTTCGGTTCTATAAATGGAACGCCTAGGTAATCGGCTAAGGATAAGGAAAGATTTTTGGCGATTGATTGGACATTGTTTTTGATCCAATTTGCATCGTCAACATTATCGTGGTATGCAAGTTCAACTAATATAGCAGGGGCATTAGTTCGTTTTAGTTCCGTCAGACTTTGAGTGGGAACAACTGTTGAGAGATTGGGATTTGGATAAATTAGTTTTAGATTGTTTGCAAAGATTTCAGCAGCTCGCTTTCCATTGGCACTGCCATCATAGTAGTAGACATCAGGACCTTGAATTTTTCCAGCAAGTCGTTCAGGCGCAGCGTTAGAATGTATCGCCAGGTGAAAATCATAATTGCCAGAATTTGAGTCAGTGTAGGAGTTTACTACAGTGCCACCAGGGTTGTTTCTGGTGAACTGGATGCCACTTGCTTTTAAGTAGGGAACCATTGCATCAGCAATAAGATTTGTATAATATTCCTCATTGCCACCAGTGACATAAGGGTTATATTCTTGTGTAGATGGACTAAGATATACACTTGTCATAAAGATACCTCCAAAAAAATGTTTATAATATACTATGAAAATAGGAAATAATTGTGCAAACACTTGAAATTACTGTTGAATTATGATAAACTTGAGTGATATTTTGAAAAATTAAAGTGGGTAACTAGTATCCATTTTTAATGCATAGAAAGAGGGATAACAAAACATATGACAGAAAAGCAAAAAATTATCAATATTGCTGTAATTGCCCACGTTGATGCGGGAAAATCTACATTAGTAGACGCATTTCTTAACCAGAGCGGAGTATTTAGAGCAAACGAAGAAGTAGCAGATTGCGTTATGGACAGCGATGACATCGAAAGAGAAAGAGGAATAACAATTTACTCTAAGAACTGTTCAGTAATGCATAATGGTGTAAAGATTAATATCGTAGACACACCGGGACATGCGGACTTCTCATCAGAAGTAGAAAGAATTATGAAGACAGTAGACACAGTAATTCTTCTTGTAGATTCAAGCGAAGGCCCAATGCCACAGACTAGATTTGTACTAAAAAAATCTTTGGAACAGGGAATTGACCCTATACTATTGATAAATAAAATAGACAAAAAAGATTCGAGAATAACAGAAGTAGTAGACGAAGTATATGAACTTTTCATGGATCTTAATGCAACAGACAAACAGCTTGACTTCCCAATACTTTACGGAATCGCAAGACAGGGTATTGCAGTAAACGATCCTAGCGAAGTTGCTGGATTAGAAGTTGAACATGGCAGTACAAAACTTAAAAAGACACCAGAAGGTCAAGGTGGACTTAACATTACACCATTGTTTGATAAAATCATTGAACATTGCACACCATACGAAGACCTTAGAGAAGAACCATTACAGTTCCAAGTTTCCACATTGGGATACGATGACTATATCGGAAGATTAGGAATTGGTAGAGTAACAAAAGGAGTCATTAAGTCAGGACAAACAGTTGCAGTTGCCAAAGGCGACGGAACAATTGTACAGAGAAAGATAAATCAAGTATTTGTATATAGAGGACTTTTGAGAACACCAGTGGAATCTGCTGATTGTGGAGATATCGTTGTAATTTCTGGTATTGCAGACATTTCAATCGGAGAAACAATTTGCGATCCATCAAAACCAGAACCTATGGAAATGATACACATTGAAGAGCCAACACTTTCCATGAACTTTATGGTAAACAAATCACCATTTGCAGGAAAAGTAGGGAAGTTTGTAACGTCAAGACATATAAAAGAAAGATTAACAAAAGAACTAGAAGTAAACGTAGGACTTGTTGTAGACGAAACAGAGACAACAGACTGCTTCAAAGTTTCTGGTAGAGGCGAACTTCACCTTTCAATTCTTATCGAAAATATGAGAAGAGAAGGATATGAACTTGCTGTATCCAAACCAGAAGTAATAATGCATAGAGACGAAAATGGCAAAAAACTTGAGCCAATAGAAGAAGTTGTTATTACAGTTCCAGATCAATATTCAGGATCAGTAATTTCAAAATTAAACGTCAGAAAAGGTATGATGGTTCAAATGTCAGGAGATAACGGATATTCTAAATTAGAGTATTTAGTACCAACTAGAGGTTTGCTTGGATACAGAACAGAGTTTATAAACGATACCAGAGGCGAAGGTACAATGGAAAGACGTTTCGATAAATTTGACGAATACAAAGGTGAAATTCCACAGAGAAGCAACGGTGCGGCAATCTCAATCGAAGAAGGCGTTTGCACACCATATGCGTTGTTCAACATCGGAGAAAGAGTCCAAGTATTCGTTGAACCAGGAACAAAAGTTTACCAAGGAATGGTTGTTGGTATGAATTCAAGGAACGAAGACATGGAAGTAAATCCTTGCAAAGCTAAGAAAGTCAGCAATATGAGAGCATCGGGAAGTGACGATACAATCAAACTAACACCTCCAAGAACTTTCACACTAGAAGAAGCACTTGAATTTATAGACGACGATGAATTGGTTGAAATCACACCAGATGATATCAGAATCAGAAAGAAATTATTAACAGAATTAGAAAGACGTAGATCCAGATAATTTAGGAGGATACATGACATTTCTATCAGTTGGCCTTGGCGGTGCAGTAGGCTCTATGGCCAGATATGGACTGGGAGTTCTATCAGTAAAATGGAATATCCCACTTATGACATTTATGATAAATATTACAGGAGCAATTGTGATGGGATTTATCGTCGGAATAACAATGACGAGAAAAGATATTTCATCAAATACAATCCTGTTTTTCAAAGTTGGTCTTTGCGGAGGGTTTACTACTTTTTCCGCATTATCTTTGGAAGTGCTAAATATGCTTGAAAACAATCATATACTTGCAGGTGTAACATACGCTCTTGCAAGTATGGTGACTTGTGTTATAGGCGTGTGGATTGGCATATGGATGGGTAGGAAAATTGCCTAATATAAAGGAGGGTGAAAATGTCAGAGCATACTATAGCTTTTTTAATAAAAGCAGGTAAGGCAGGAATAATCTTCTTAGGAGGGTTCATTGCACTAAAAATAATTCTTCATATATTAAAAAAGGCACTGGAGAAAAGCAAACTAGACGAAGCGCTCCATGCGTTTATATTAAATGCAACCAAAATCATACTTTGGGTAGTCCTAATTATATCACTATTGAGTTTCTTGGAAGTGCCGGCAGCACCATTTATCACTGTTTTGGGAGCTTGCGGAGCGGCTATTGCCCTTGCCCTAAAAGATAGTTTGGGAAATATTGCCGGGGGTATAATAATTATAATAAACAAACCCTTTGGAAAAGGTGACACAATAGAGATATCAGGGGTTCTTGGCAAAGTGGAAAGCATAGATTTGCTTGTTACCCAGCTAAAGACTTTTGACAACAAAGTGGTTACTGTTCCAAACGGAACAATTACTAATTCAGTATTGGTCAACTATTCAAGAGAAAATATGCGTAGAGTTGACTGTGTATTTAATATAAGTTATGACGCAGATTTATTAAAAGCAAAAGAAATTTTACAGATTGTGGCAGAAAGCAACCCTGATATTTTCAGCGAACCAGAGCCAATAATCGGAGTAGCAAGCCATCTTGACAGTGCAGTAACAATGGATTTAAAAGTGTGGTGTGCAACAGAAAATTTCTTTGATATAAAATATTTTTTAGAAGAAAACGTAAAACTTGCATTTGACGAAGTAGGAATTTCAATTCCGTATCCTCAGATGGATGTACACGTTATCAAATAATTTTAAGGAGGTAAGGTAACAAAAATGAGTGAAATTAAGAAGTTTAAAAGGGTATTAGTAGCTAATAGAGGCGAAATCGCAATCAGAGTTTTTAGAGCTTGTCAAGAATTAGGCATCAGGACAGTTGCTATTTATTCCGAAGAAGACAAAAATACTTTATTTAGAACAAAAGCTGATGAATCATATCAGATCGGAAAAGGTAAGACTCCAGTTGGAGCATATCTTGGAATAGATGAAATTATTGAACTTGCAAAGGCAAAAGGTGTAGATGCAATACATCCAGGATACGGATTTCTTTCGGAGAACGTTGAATTTGCCAAAGCATGTGAAGAAGCAGGGATCGAGTTTATCGGGCCTGATTACATTATGATGGACAGATTAGGTGATAAAATCAAATCCAAAATAGTTGCCAATGAAGTTGGAGTTAGTACAATTCCAGGAGTTGAGGCTGCTATCCAAAATGAAGAGGAAGCTATTAAATTTGCAAGACACTGCGGTTATCCAATTATGCTAAAGGCAGCGGCAGGTGGCGGTGGCAGAGGTATGAGAATTGTTCGCGACGAAGAAGAACTTTTACCTCAGTACAGAAGTGCAAAGAGTGAAGCCCTAAAGGCTTTTGGCATTGATGATATCTTCATTGAGAAGTACTTAGAAAATCCTAAGCATATTGAAGTTCAGGTTTTAGGAGACAAAGAAGGAAACATCGTCCACTTATTTGAAAGAGACTGTTCTATCCAAAGAAGACATCAAAAGGTTGTTGAATTTACACCAGCACTTTGTTTGTCTGATAAACAGAGAGAAGACATCTGCAAAGACGCAATCAAAATTGCAAGTGCAGTAAATTATAGAAGTGCAGGTACTGTTGAGTTCTTACTTGACAAAGCCGGAAATCACTACTTTATCGAGATGAACCCTAGAATTCAGGTTGAACATACAGTTACAGAAGTTGTAACAGGAATAGATATTGTTCAGTCTCAAATTTTGATTGCTGAAGGTTATAGACTTGACTCAGACCAAGTAGGAATAAAGAATCAAGCTGACGTTACTCAAAGGGGATTTGCAATTCAATGTAGAATAACTACCGAAGACCCTGCCAATGGATTTGCTCCAGACACAGGCGAAATCGAACAATATATCAGTGCATCTGGATACGGCATAAGACTTGACGGTGGTAACGGATTTACAGGATCTATTATTTCACCATATTATGATAGTCTTTTGGTTAAGATGACAGCTTGGGGAATGACTTTTGACGCAGCAACAAAGAAGGCAATCAGAGCGCTTAGGGAAACAAAAATCAAAGGTGTAAAGACTAATATTGGGTTCTTGCTAAATGTTTTAAATCACCAGACATTTAGGGACGGCAACTGTGACACTGGCTTCATTGCAGCAAACCCTGAACTTTTGAATATCAGAAAAGCACAGGACAAAGAACTTAAAGTCCTTACTTTCCTTGGAAACAAAGTTGTAAATGAAACAAAGGGTATTAAACCACAGTTTAATGTACCTGTATTTCCTAAGATTCCGGAGGATCAACTAAAGCAGTTATCCGGAACAAAGCAACTTCTTGACAAAGAAGGACCAGAAAAGTTTGTTAAATGGGTTCTTGACCAAAAGAAACTATTGCTTACTGATACTACAATGAGAGATGCTCAGCAGTCACTTATGGCTACTAGAGTTAGAACAATAGATATGGAAAAAATCGCGCCGGCTGTAGCAGTTTATGGCAAAGATTTATTTTCACTAGAAATGTGGGGTGGAGCTACTTTTGATACGGCTTATCGTTTCTTAAAAGAGTCACCATGGGAAAGACTTGATACTTTGAGAAAGAAAGTACCAAATGTTCTGTTCCAAATGTTAATAAGGGGTGCTAATGCAGTTGGTTACAAGAACTACCCAGATAATGTTATCAGGGAGTTTGTAAAGGAATCAGCTAATTCAGGCATCGACGTATTCCGTATTTTCGACTCACTTAACTGGATTGAAGGCATGGAAGTCGCTCTTGATGAAACTTTGAATCAAGGAAAAGTCGCAGAAGCATGTATCTGTTACACAGGAGATATTCTCGATGCAAGCAGAGAAAAATATAACTTGAACTACTATGTCAAAATGGCAAAAGAGCTTGAGAAAAGGGGAACTCATATCTTGGGAATCAAGGATATGTCAGGACTTCTAAAACCTATGGCAGCTGAAAAGCTTGTAAGAGCATTAAAGCAAGAAATAGGAATTCCAATTCATTTGCATACTCACGACACAAGCGGAAATGGTGTGGCAACAATTCTTATGGCGGCTCAAGCGGGCGTAGATATTGCCGATGCAGCGTTTAACAGTATGTCGGGGCTTACTTCTAATCCAGCATTAAACTCTGTTGTTGCGGCTCTTGAGAACAGTGACAGGGAAACAGGAATCAATCCAGATGATATCCAAAAGATTTCTGAGTATTGGGCAGACGTTAGACCTGTTTACAAGAAGTTTGAGTCAGAGTTGCTTACTTCAACTGCGGAAATTTACAAGTATGAAATTCCAGGCGGACAGTATTCAAACTTGAAGCCTCAGGTAGAAAGTTTTGGACTTGGTCACAAGTTTGAGGAAGTAAAGGATATGTACAAATCGGTAAACCAAATGCTTGGTGATATTGTTAAGGTAACTCCTTCTTCAAAGGCAGTTGGCGACATGGCAATCTTTATGATTCAAAATGATTTGACACCGGAGAACATTTGTAAAAAAGCGGTAGGTATTGACTTCCCAGACTCAATTGTGTCATACTTCGAAGGTATGATGGGTCAACCTCTTGGAGGTTTCCCAAAGGATCTTCAAAAGTTGATTCTAAAGGACAAGAAGCCAATTACTTGCAGACCTGGCGAACTTCTTCCACCAGAAGATTTTGAGGCAATAAAGAAGCACCTGAGAGACGAGTTTGGTCTTGAGGGAACTGACAGGGAAGCTATTAGTTATGCCATGTATCCAAAGGTATACGAGGACTATATAAAGAGTCTTGCAAAAGACGGAAACTTTAGGTTAATGGGAAGTGATATTTTCTTCCATGGACTTGAAGAAGGTGAAACTTGTGAAGTCAAGTTGGCTGAAGGTAAAACTTTGGTAATCAAGTTAAATGAAATCAGAAAGACTGATGCTGAGGGATTCAAGGATTTAGTATTTGAAGTTAACGGCAATAGACGTGTTGTTAAAATCAAAGACACTGATGTTCAAGCAGCTGTATCAAGTGCAACAATCTTGTACGCAGACGAGGACGATCCTAGGGAAATCGGCGCAAACATTCCAGGAAATATTATCAAATTATTGGTAAAGGAAGGCGATGCAGTCGAAGAAAAACAGCCAATCGCAGTTATTGAGGCAATGAAAATGGAGACAAACATCTTAGCTACAACCAAAGGCGAAGTTGACAAAATCTACATCAAAGAAGGCCAACAAGTAAAAGCAGGCGAATTGGTAGCAAAACTGAAATAAATGAAATAATTTTGGGGGGGGAACTTTCACCCCCCAAAAAACTGTAGCTGGGAGCAATGATTCTTGGCTACAGTTTTTTTAGTTGCGTCAATGGTAACTTGGGAATACTGGGGAACACTGGGGAATACTGGGGAATTATCATAAAATAATCCTAAAAAGAACAATGAAAAACAAAAAGCCCGCTAATTCTTCCAGCAAAAAAATAATTTCCTGATTTGCTCACAGAATCGCTCAAAAAGCCTCGCCAGTGAGCAGATCTCATCTGGGGGTTTGCAAATATATAACTATTATGGTATCATATGACACAATATAGCAATATATGGGTAGCAACTGTTGCATATGCAACAGAATCAATTTTCCTGTGGGAGCATTCGTTTGTAATTATGACAATTAATCCCTTGAAACCCATTTGTATCTGGAAATCTGCTCACTGGGACTCTTTTTTTGGTGATTCTGTGAGCAAATTCAATATTTATTTTTTTCGGGCCTAAATTACAGCCATAAGTGATAATGATTATCAGTTTCGCTTGTAATCCGCATTTTTGGTCATTACACATTTGTATTGGCAAATTATAATTCGAGTCCCAACT
>JAVXAG010000085.1:0-8113 GCA_036660615.1 Anaerovoracaceae bacterium | reverse complement strand
CTTTTACCCACATAAAAAAAGCAGTCAATAGGATACACTTGAGTGCCCAGTGGCTGCTTTATGCCTTATATTTTATGTGCTATTTGGGTTGTTTTTTTATGTAGGATTTGTCAAAGTTGATTACTACGTAGAAAGTTGGTTCTTCCTTGCGTATAGCTTTTTGAATCAGATGGCACACTTCTTTTTGTGTGATTGGGCAACTAGAGTCAATCAAAACATCAAATATGACATTTGTGTGAGTAGGCCCTGGGACCACTCTCAAATCGTGAACCCCGTAGACACCATCAATATTTTCAACAGTTTCAGTAACAACTTTAAGAAGATTTTCTCTAATCGGGTCATTAAGTTTTAGTGGATCAAGGTGGGCAGTTATAATTACTTTTAGTTGGTTGGTGATTTTTCTTTCGATGTTGTCGATGGTATCGTGAGTAGTCAAAAGGTCACCGTCAGCATCTACTTCAATGTGAATAGAAGCAAATGTTTTGCCTGGGCCATAATTATGAACTACCAAATCGTGAATTCCAAGGACACCGTCAAAAGACATTGCCATATCACTGATTTGATTTACCAGTTCTGGATCGGGAGCCTCACCAAGTAGAGGACTCATAGTTTCACGAACTAGTTGAACACCTGACCAAATGATGAATAAAGCTACAAAGCAACCCATATATCCGTCGATTTGCAAATCAGCAAATTTACCAATTAGCAAACTGATTACTACAACAGCAGTGGCAATTACGTCGTTTCGGCTATCAGTACCAGTAGCTGTAAGAGTTATTGAATTGATTTTTTTCCCTAAATGAATATAAAACTTTGATTGCCATATTTTTACGCCAATAGCAAAAATCAAAACACCAACTACTACCCAGCTAAAAACCAATTCGGTTGGATGCAGTACTTTTCCCACAGAGGTCTTTAGCAGTTCAACGCCAACTACAATTATCATAATAGATACAATAATTCCAGTAATATATTCAATTCTTGCATGACCATAGGGGTGCTCCTCATCTTCTGGCATTGCAGAAAGCTTGAAACCGACCAAAGTAATAATGGACGATGAAGCGTCTGCCAAGTTATTAATACCGTCTGCAATAATTGCAATACTGTTAACAAGGACGCCAATTACGATTTTGGACACACAAAGAAAGACGTTAGAGATTATCCCCATAATACCAGCGAATTTGCCGTAATTCTCCCTAACAATAGGATCTTTTGTGTTTTGAAAATCTTTAATAAACTTTTTACATAAGAATTCATTCATACTAATCTATACCCTCAATCTTCTACTTTGTATCTTATTAACCTTCTTGAGCAGCCATAGCTTCTTCCATGGCGATAACCAATTGGTCAGGACAAGAAGTGGTTTTAAATCCACAAGTAGTTCCTTTTAATTTTGCCTTTATTTGTTCATATGTCATTCCTTCGACTAGAATAGCAATAGCCTTTAGGTTACCACTACAGCCTCCAGTAAACAATACTTTTTTTAGTACGTTGCCCTCTATTTCTAAATCAATATATGATGAGCATGTTTTTTTAGTTTTGTACCTATAATGCATAGATAACTCCTCCTCTATTTGTAATATATTTCTTTAAAAGAATAATACTATGAGTATACCACAAAAGTCAAAAAACGAGTAGGAAAAAATGAAAAATTCACACCATCAACTGAAATCACTTCTTGGCTGACTCAAGCGACCCAAAAGTCCGTCACAAACGTAGCGCCTTTGCCAACTGTTGCAATCACAATGGCCACTATTTTTAGCGCTGTTAACTGCTATAAATAATGAAAAATTCATTGTGTAAAAATTCCATAGGTAGTATAATAGATTATCACAAAAACAGGGATAAAGGGTAGAACAATAGGAGGGATTATAATATGGGAGATAAAGAAATACCAAGAATAAGTGGAACACTAAGAGCAAAGTGCTTGCAAATTCCAGAAGTGATTTGGCAGGCAAAAGGAATAGTTGTTATGGGCAGAAGAATCAAATCAGTAGTTTTTTCAACTGATATTGCTATAATAAGGAACTGTAATGCCGATGCAGTGCTTGCAGTATATCCATTTACACCACAACAAATTATATCGCAGACAATAATTAGCGCTTCATCTATACCAGTTTTTTGCGGTGTAGGTGGAGGAGTTACAAATGGATTTAGGTCGGCACTTATGGCAAAAGATGCAGAAGCACAAGGAGCTTTTGGAGTAGTTGTCAATGCGCCTATGAGTAATGATAATATTAGATTAATAAATAAAGTAATAGACATTCCAATAGTTGCAACAGTAATCAATAACCAAATCGATATACAGAGCAAAATTGATGCAGGAGTTTCAGTTTTTAATGTCTCAGCAGCATCAAAGACAGCAGAAATTGTCAGATGGATAAGACAGGACTTCCCTAAAGTTCCGATAATCGCAACGGGTGGGCCAACAGAGGAAACCATTTTGGAAACAATAAAAGCGGGAGCAAACACAATAAGTTACACGCCTCCATCAACAGCAGAAATATTTGGGGATATTATGGATTCATACAGAGCCGAACAGCACGATCCAAATACACCTAGAGAAAATAGTATAGAACTTACAAATTTATTGGAGCTTATATAAAAACAATGTTTTTAACTGAACCATTGCACCAAAAATTCATATTGACACTACTAAACTAATATGATATATTTAGAAAAATAATCTATTAAAGAGAGGAAATTTATCCTAATGGACGATGACAGTGACGGAAACGGAAACAGTCAAATATTAAATACATATTGGAAATACAAGACATACTCGCATTCCTATTTGGAACGTGGGCGTGTCTTTTTGCGTTTTATCAGGTGGCGTATGTGATGATTTTGCCAAAGACCATGGCCTTAAATTAAACTTGAACGATTAAAAAAAGAATTACATGGAGGAAATATTTTGAACAATCCACTTATATGGCAGATACTTCTGCAAATAATACTTATTACATTAAATGCGGTTTTTGCTTGTGCAGAAATTGCAGTAATATCAATGAACGACAACAAATTAGCGAAAATGGCGGCGCAAGGTGACAAGCGGGCAATAAGACTTGCCCGTTTGACTAGCCAGCCAGCCAGATTTTTGGCGACGATACAAGTTGCAATTACACTTTCTGGGTTTTTGGGAAGTGCCTTCGCAGCCGATAATTTCTCAGACAAACTAGTAAAATGGCTGATTAGCCTTGGAATTGATGTGCCAGTTGCATCACTAGATACGGCATCAGTTATAGTAATTACTTTAATTTTATCATACTTTACGTTGGTGTTTGGCGAACTTGTCCCAAAGAGAATTGCAATGAAAAATGCAGAAAAATTGGCACTAGGGATGTCGGGACTCATTACATTAATATCAAAAATGTTTGCACCACTGGTGTGGGCATTGACTGCATCAACAAACTTCATACTAAAATTAGTTGGCATTGATCCTGATTCTGACGACGAGGAAGTAAGCGAAGAAGAAATACGAATGATGGTTGATGTGGGAAATCAAAAGGGCGTAATTGACGTTATAGAAAAAGAAATGATACAAAACGTATTTGAGTTTGACGATTTGACTGTAGGCGAGTTTGCTACCCATAGAACAGATATTGCGTTTTTATGGATGGACGAAAGCATAGAAGAATGGGAAAATACTATTCACGAAAGCAGGCACACTTTATATCCTATTTGCGAGGAAAGCGTGGATAATGTTATTGGTGTTTTGAACATTAAGGACTATTTTAGAGTAACTGAAAAGACACAAGATAATATAATGAAAACGGCAGTCAAGCCTGCATACTTTATACCTCAAAGTGTTTATGCAGATGTTCTGTTCCAAAAGATGAAAGAAACCCATAACCATTTTGCGGTTATTTTGGACGAATATGGAGGACTGGTAGGAATTGTAACAATGAATGACTTGTTGGAACAGCTGGTGGGGGATTTGGAAAACGATACTCAAGGCAGAATTCTACCTGAGGAATTTGAACAGATGAATGCAGAAACATGGAAAATACGTGGCAGTGCATCTCTTGATGAAGTGTCAAAAATCCTAAATATTCCATTGCCAGTAGACGATTACGACACCTTTGGTGGTTTTATATTTGGATATTATGGTGCAATTCCAGACGACGGAACGGAATTAGAGTTGGATATAGCTACCTTGCATATCAAAGTTACAGAAATCAAAGACCATAGAATAGAGGAGACAATTGTTTCCATTATACCAAAACCAGAGGAAAAAGTTCAAGTTATGAATTAAATAAAAAATAGCATTGCTGCATATTACAGCAATGCTATTTTTGTAAGCTTTTAGAAATCAGAGTTAGCAATATTTACTATTATTTAAGCTTGAATTTTTTAGTATTTGACCATGGTGAATATATAATTTCATCATCAACTTCGCTGTATGCCCTTATCTTATAGTAGTAGTTTCTATTTTTCTTCACCTTTAGGGTGGCACGGGTGGTAAACTTTGATTTGTTGTCTACTACAAATGTACCATATCTACTTGATGATTTTGAAATTTCATACCCAGAGATTTCATTCATATTGCGCCAATATACGTTTACTGATGATTTTGTTTTTTTGGATATACGTGGTGAACTTGGTTTATAAAGGGTTGTGACAAAATCTGACGTAGGGAAATTGTTTGCATATATCTTTTCACTTCCGACTAAGACATAAGGTACTACTCTAAATGAATATTTGGTGTTTTTTAACAAATTATCTGTATAGAAATAATTTGTCGTGGAGGTTCCGAGGATGCTGAAATTTGGTTGATAATTAGTGCGATGCCAAATTTCATATCCGGATACATTGTTGACACCATCCCATGCAACCTTGAGCCTATTATAATCTTTATACAATGAAGCCTTGACATTGCGGACTCCAGTTGGAGCAATCGTCACCGTTTCTGATCCATATACGTATTTTGAAGCAAAGTCTGCAGTGACACAATAATAAACCGTATATTTGCCAGGTTCCTTAAATGATGGATTGGTAGTTGAAGTGTTGGCATCAGTTATAGGAGTTGTAGCATAGTATATTTTTGCTCCTGACGGAGCACTTACTTTGATTGAATGGTAATTACTATCATAATCACCCTTATATGGGGAGGCTGAAACTCGATTTGATATATCGCCAACTACCATTATGCTACTAGGGTCATTACGGACAACTTGGTAACAACTATTTGGTTTCTCTTTTAGAACAACTTTTGCTTCATAATATCCAGGCAAAGAATTGGCTGTTACATTTGTGACTATATATGAATTTTTAATATCAAAGTAGGGAACATCACCTTCACCAGACCATATATGATTAATAACCTTGTTTGTATCGTAATCAATGACGTCCACAGACCAGTCCATTGTTTTGGGATCATGTCCATATTGAAAATCATAGTCTATAAATTTTGTATAAACTTTTTTCTTTGATAGATTGACCTGCACGGTACCTTTATATTCGTTGTAAGGCTCCTTCTGTTGTAAGATACGAAAATAAACGGGATAATTTCCCAATTTAGGGTAGTATTCGATATTATAAGAGGACTCTCCTCCCCAGTTAATGCCATCGTACGAAAACATAATACTGCAGTCGTCAGGTATGCTATAGGTAATTGGATTACCATCTAGACTATATGCCCCCACGCAGTCATGCACAGTGTAGTAACCGTTAGATGCATCTGCAAAACACAATGATGTAGTAGACAGCATTACGAATATTATACAAACACAAAGTAATGCTCTAGTTTTTTTCTTTTTCATGTTCTTCCTCCTCGTCAGTTTGTGGTATTTATTGTAGGTCACAAACTTTTATATTGATCCTTCGCCAGGATGTACCATTGCTTCTGTAATATAAAACTCCTTAGGAACTTCTTGGAATCCGCAAGTATAAGTCAAGGAAAATACCCCGTCTGCTTCATTCTCCTTAATTTTTGTGCTAAATATTATAAAGCTCGCTCGCTTAAAGAAAATTATAACTCAAAATTCAAACAATTTATTATGCCCCTAGCTAAATATAGCAAAAAAATAGCCAGCCGAGGCTAGTTGCCTTGACTGACTATAAATATGAAAATTTGTGGGAATTATTAACTCTCTATTAGCTTAATTGTTATTTGATTATATTCACCATAAACAGTAAATATGTTATTATTGCTGTCGGGGTTTTTGATAGTCAACTTACTCATTGGATATGGGTAGTTATCACCGCCTGTGGCCGGTTCAATAGTTGTAGAATCACTATCGCAAGTGACTTTAGCCATGTTGAACCCTGGAGCCGCAGCCAAGTATAAGGTTAAATCTTTGCCTTTGTTATATGGCATTTCTACTACACCGTTTTGGTTATTTTCCTTTGGCACCAAATATCCTTTTGCTAAGTCATTTTCGTCAGGGATTTGTGCATACACACTTACCGGTTCGGCATATACCCTGCATCGCATAGCATATTTTTTGCCGTTCTTTTCAGCATAAATCAAACCAGTGTCACCAGGTAAACTTTCATTTGAGGACAAACGCCAACTGGTCCATTTTGCATCCCAAAGTACTCGGCCAATAGCTTTATCAGTGTGAACATCGTAAGTTTTATCAATTTGCGTTCCGTCAGCAGTAAAAAGTGGTGCGGACTGACTTCCTTGTCGACAATTCTTGTACAATGTCGAACCATCACCCCAATACAGCTGCATAAAATCCGTTTCCTCAACCATTGCAACTGTGGATTTGTCATTGCCAGTATCACTCCCATTATCACTATCGTTAGGCAGGTTAAGTGCTAATACAGTACCGCCAAAGACTAAAATTGCAACAATAACCAGTGAAATAATTAGATGTTTCTTGGATTTATTTTTACTGCCATCCGAAACCTGTAATTCATTAATAATTTCTAAAATGGTCTGATAACGATTTTCGGGGTTGATATTGGTACATTTTTCTATAATATGTTTTAGAACCCCATCATTACTGTAAAACTTTACTGTTGGGTGGGCACCTGTAAGCAACTCGTTTATTAAAATACCTATTGCATATATATCGGTTCGTTCATCTGAACGAGTAAAGCCAAACTGTTCCGGAGCCGCATATCCAGCAGTGCCTAGAAGTTGGGTGTCATTATGTTTTTCGTGCCTCAGTTCCATAGAAGCATCCAAATCAACTAGCACAATTCGATTTTCTGGTGTCATCAAAATATGCTCAGGTTTAATATCACGATGAATATAACCCAGATTATGGATAAATGATATCGTTCTGCAAACGTCCAAAACAATTTTTTTGACATCGGCCTCCTCCATAACTTGACCACCTTGAAGCATTTCATCTAAGGAAATGCCGTCAATGTATTCCTCTTTGACAAAGAACATACCGTCCTTGTTTTCGCAACTATAAACTTGTGGCAAGCCCGGACAGTTGTTATTGGTAACAACCCGATATGCTGAAATCTCGCGACTATATATTCGCAAAATAAAAAGCGTCTCATCTGGGTGACGCATCAAAAGGATTGCACTGTCTTCTTTTTCGCTTAGTACCTTTTCCAAAGAATTTTCTTCTAAGTCAAGGCATTTGTTTAAATCAATCATTGTTAAATCTCCCACTTTATGTTAAAATTTACCTATCTACAGTATAGCAGTTAGGAGATTATAATGCAAAAGAAATCAACAACTAATCTAGAAAAGAATTTAAAGGAGTATGACTCAGTAAATAAATATCTCAAAGATAATAAAAATGAATTGACCACAGAAACTCTGGAATTTCAATTGCAGGAGATGATTGAAAAAAAGGGGCTGAATCGCGCCAAAGTAATAAAAGAAAGCAATTTGAATCAGGTATACGGTTACCAAATTCTGTCTGGTACTCGCAAACCTTCACGAGATAAGCTGCTTTGTATATGTTTTGGGATGAAAACTACTATGGTAGAAACCCAGTCAATACTCAAACAAAACGGTTACCCACCTCTCTATGCACGCAACCATAGAGATAGCATTATAATATTTGCCATTGAGCATGAAAGAACTGTTTTTGAATTGAACTACGAGCTATACGATAATGGAGAAGCAGTATTGCAGTAGAAAATATATAAAAATGTAAAGCAAAAAACCTTGTAACTATTGAAGTCACAAGGTTTTATT
>JAVXAG010000084.1:0-8266 GCA_036660615.1 Anaerovoracaceae bacterium | reverse complement strand
AGGAGGAAATAATCATCTACTTACTGACCAAAATTTCCTTGAATAAACGAGAATTGTTTTTGAGAATAAAAAAATAGTGACCAAGTAAATATGATCACTATTATATGTTTATATGTTGGTTATAACCATTCAGCGTGGTCGGCATACACTAAGAACTCATCTTTGATGTCTACGTATCCACCAACTAGTTTTGCTTCCCTAAAGGTCGATTGACCAGCTTCTTTTATGCGCAACTTACCATCAGCAAGAAGTTTGCATGCCCATGCGTGATTTGCCATGAAACCTTCTTGACCGTTTAAAGTATTTACAATTAACATTTCTACCTGCCCCTTATAAAAAAGCTCGGCAGGCGTTATTACTTCTAGTAATATGCTATTACTTGTCATTGCTCTTTTCGTACCTTTCTACAACTTCCTCTATGCCTCCTGCAAACAAAAACATAGATTCTGGTATTTGGTCATGTTTACCTTCCAATATCTCCTTAAAGCTTCTAATAGTGTCCTTTAACGGCAAGTATCTGCCAGGCGTACCCGTAAACTGTTCCGCAACACTAAAAGGTTGAGACAAGAACCTTTGAATCTTTCTTGCTCTGGAAACCACCAATTTATCGTCTTCTGATAGTTCATCCATACCCAGAATTGCGATGATATCCTGTAAATCCTTGTACTTCTGCAAAACTTCCTGAACACCTCTGGCAGTGTCATAATGCTCATCACCAACAATCAGTGGATCCATTATCCTCGATGTTGATTCAAGAGGGTCAACAGCAGGGTAAATGCCAAGCTCAGTTATTGCACGAGACAATACTGTCGTAGCATCAAGGTGAGCGAAAGCCGTTGCTGGTGCTGGGTCAGTCAAGTCATCAGCCGGAACATATATTGCTTGTACCGAAGTGATTGAGCCATCTTTGGTAGAAGTAATTCTTTCTTGTAGCGCGCCCATTTCCGTTGCCAAAGTTGGTTGATATCCAACCGCAGAAGGTACACGACCTAAAAGCGCTGATACTTCCGAGCCAGCTTGAGTAAACCTAAAGATATTGTCAATGAATAACAACACATTTTGGTGCTCTTGATCCCTAAAATATTCTGCCATAGTAAGGCCAGTCAAAGCAACCCTCATTCTAGCCCCAGGTGGTTCATTCATCTGTCCAAAGACCATTGCAGTTTTTTCGATAACGCCGGATTCAATCATTTCATTATAGAGGTCGTTTCCTTCCCTCGTTCTCTCACCGACACCGGCAAATACTGAAATTCCGCCATGTTCCTTAGCTATATTATTTATTAATTCCTGAATAAGTACAGTTTTTCCAACACCTGCACCACCGAAAAGTCCAACCTTGCCGCCCCTAGTATATGGCGCAATAAGGTCAATTACCTTTATTCCCGTTTCGAAGATTTGAGATGTAGTATCCTGATCCTCAAAGGACGGTGCTGCCCTGTGAATAGAACTTCTTAACTCTGTACCAACAGGCCCTTTTTCATCAATTGTTTCACCAATTACATTGAAAAGTCTTCCCAAAACTTCCTTGCCAACAGGAACTTGGATAGGTTCTCCTGTATCTAGCGCTTCCATGCCTCTAGAAAGTCCGTCCGTTGAAGACAGTGCAACACATCTAACCACATCGTCACCGATATGCTGTGCTACTTCCGCAACAATTGTTCGTCCATCATAATAAACATGGATAGCATTTAATAATTCAGGCATTTCCTCAGGCTTAAATTTTATGTCAAGGACTGGCCCAATTATTTGGTGTATTATTCCTTTATTCAACTATCCTACCTCCTATTTCTGTGCTTCCGATCCTGCTACAATCTCAATAATTTCATCAGTTATGGCTGCCTGCCTTGCTCTATTATAGTAAATAGAAAGCTGAGAAAGCATATCCTTAGCATTATCCGTAGCGTTTTCCATAGCCGTTCTCCTAGCCGCATACTCACAAGTAGCAGACTCAAGGACTGCCTCAAAAACCATTATTTCAACATATTTGGGAACCAAATAGTTAAAGACTTCCTCAACAGACGGCTCATATTCCATCTCTTGTTTGTGAGTTTCTCCATCAGGAGCAGCTTCCAAGTCAAAAGGCAATAGCCTTACACTTTTTACTTCCTGCTTCAAAGTATTTATAAAAGAAGTATAGACTATGATAATCTCGTCGATTTCTCCCGCCCTGTACATCTCTATCAATGGTTTACTAATATCGTGAGTTTCAAGAAAAGTAACATTTTCAGCCGGTGCACAATAAGATTCAATAATATTGTATCCCCGACGTTCAAAATATTCTTTGCCTCTAGTTCCGATTGCCACTATTTTTGTATTATCGTCAGCTTCCTTTATGTCCTTTTCCAGTTCCTTTATAACTGTACTGTTAAAGCTACCACAAAGACCGCCACAACTTGTTACTAGTACGTAGCAGCTTGTTTTTATTTCCCTGTTTCCTGCCAAAAACTCCATAGGGACATCTTGGCCATTCTCAAAAGTTTCTGCAATGGCTTTTGTGATATAGTTAAAATACTCCGTTTTCTTGTCAAAATTAGCTTTCGCTTTCCTAAACTTTGACGATGAAACAAGACGCATGGCATTGGTGATATGCTCCGTACTGCCGATGCTTTTTATTCTTCTTTTTATATCTTGCATTTGCTGAGCCATTATTCACTCACTTCCTTGAATTTCAAAATACCTTTGACTAATAGATCTTCTGTTTCTTTGTCAAGGTCTCCTGTCTTGTGTATAGTTTGACCGATTTCAGGGAATTCCTCATCAAGAAATAGATATAAATCCTTCTCGAAGTTTCTTATCTTCCCTATTGGAACATCTTCCAAATAGTTGTTAATTGCCGCATAGATTATCATAACTTGGTGAGCAACATCTATAGGTGCATACTGAACCTGCTTCAATATTTCCATCAAAACAGCACCATGCTCTAGTTGTCTCTTTGTTCCAGCATCAACGTCTGAGCCGAATTGGGAGAAGCTTGCAAGTTCTCTATATTGAGCTAGGCTTAATTTTACCTTGCTTGATACCTTTTTCATAGCTTTGATTTGGGCATTTCCACCTACTCTGGATACAGAAATACCTGCATTTACTGCTGGTCTTTGTCCCGAGAAGAACAATTCAGTCTCAAGGAAAATCTGTCCGTCTGTAATCGAAATTACATTTGTTGGTATATATGCCGAAACATCGCCTGCCTGAGTTTCGATAATAGGCAAGGCGGTAATTGAACCTCCACCTAAATCCTCTGCTAACTTTGCCGCTCTCTCAAGGAGTCTACTATGTAAATAAAATACATCTCCTGGGAAAGCCTCACGACCTGGTGGTCTACGAAGCAGTAATGACATTGCACGATATGCTACCGCATGCTTTGACAAGTCATCATATATAATCAAAACGTCTTTTCCCTTATACATAAAATATTCCGCCATAGCGCATCCAGAATAAGGAGCAATATATTGTAATGGCGCAACTTCACTAGCCGTTGCC
Organism: Anaerovoracaceae bacterium; assembly: GCA_036660615.1. Lineage (GTDB taxonomy): Bacteria > Bacillota > Clostridia > Peptostreptococcales > Anaerovoracaceae > JAVXAG01. The sequence goes on along the minus strand of JAVXAG010000084.1, from coordinate 4,789 downwards.
GAAACAATAATAGAATATTTCATTGCATCTTTTTTTTCTAATGTCTGCACTAATTGAGCTACTGTGGATTTCTTTTGGCCTATTGCAACATAAATACAAATAACATCTTTTCCTTTTTGGTTAAGAATTGTATCGATTGCTATGGCTGTTTTGCCTGTTTGTCTATCTCCGATAATAAGTTCACGCTGCCCTTTGCCTATTGGCATCATTGCATCTATGGATTTTATTCCTGTCTGCAAAGGCTGGTTTACTGATTTTCTCTGTAGAACTCCTGGCGCTGGATTTTCTATTGGTCTTGCCTCAGTCGTATTTATTATTCCTTTTCCGTCTATTGGCTGTCCAAGGGCATTGACTACCCTTCCAATCATTGCCTCTCCTACTGGAACAGTTACTACTTCTCCTGTAGGTTTTACAATATCGCCTTCTTTTATATCTCTGTCAGAACCTAGTATTACTGCGCCAACATTGTCTTCTTCTAAGTTTAGCGCCATTCCAAAAGTGTCTCCTGGAAACTCAAGTAACTCCCCTGACATACATTTTTGAAGACCGTATATTCTGGCGATTCCGTCTCCAACCTGCATAACAGTGCCAAAATCCGACACATCAAGCTGGTTAGAATAACTCTTTATTTTCTCTTTTATTAATACGCTTATTTCCTCTGGTCTCAAATTCATAGAGGTTGCCCTCCCTTCTTAATTGTTTTCTATTTGGTGAGCTAAATTCTTCAATCTTCCCTTTAGAGAAGCATCGATAGACTTGCCTTCGATTAAAATCTTTACTCCGCCAATTAACGTCTTATCTACTTCATTAGTTAGTTTAACGTTTTTCTTTATTAATTTGCCCGTCTGATTCTCAAATTCATTGATTTGTGCTGTCGATAGTGGCACTGCTGAGTAAATTATACCCACGCCTATGCCTTGTTCTTTATTTACGGCATCAAGATAAAGCCGTCCGATTCCTTCGTAATTGTGAAGTCGCCCCTTATCAATCAAAATGTACAGAAAATAGAGCATCTCATCACAGATTTTATCTTTAAAAACTGACTCTAGTAGCTCTTTCTTTTTTTCTCTTGACACTGCTGGGTTATTCAAAATAAGAAAAAAGTCCTTTTCTTTTAGGAAAATTTCTTGAATCATCGCAGCTTCTTCTTTTATTTCTTCTACTTTATCGACTTCTTCTGCCGCTGCAAAGAGTGCACTGGCATATGTCATTGCGACTGTTAATTCTGCCATTCTGACTTACCTGCCTCTTCAATAATTTTGTCAATAATTTCGTCGTGGCCTTCTTTTGACAACTCTTTTTCCATGATTTGCTCAGCCGCCATCATAGCCAAAGTTGTTATCTCTTGTTTTATCTGAGCCTTGGCGTTATTTTCTTCTCTTTCAATTTCTTTCTTCGTATGCACCAAAATGCCATCTGCTTTATCCTTGGCTTCTGCTACAATTTGATCTGCTTGCATTGTTGCCCGTTGTTTCGCAGCCTTTATTATCTCTTTTCCTTCGCCTTGTACATCGGATATCTTCGCCTCATAATCGCTTAATTTCTGTTCTGCGACTCTATTGGTCTGCTCTGCGTTATCAAGTGATTCCTGAATGTTTTTTTCTCTTGTCTCCATGAAATCATGGACTTTTTCGAAAAAGAAATGTTTTAGTATCAATATCAAAACTATTACTGTTATAGCTGTAAATAATATATTCCAATTAAAGGCTATTAAGGGTTGAAACAGTTTTACTTCCAAGATTTCTTCACCTCCCTTATTTGCTAAAATCACAAGTTAGACAATTGGTCTTATATTTTGCCTACTAGCATAATAGCAATTACAAAGGTAAGTACGCCAATGGTTTCCATAATAGCCATACCTATAATCATTGTGGCTCTAACCATACCGCCTGCTTCCGGTTGCTTTGCAGTACCCTCTAAACTTTTGCCAAGTCCGATACCTTGACCAATACCAATTCCTAGTGCAGCTAGACCCATTGCTATACCTGCAGCTAATCCTATTAAATTCATTTTTCTACCTCCTAATGTTTAATATTTTTATCATAAATTTAATGTGTTTTCTTCATTCCCATACTTAGGAATACTGATGTTAATGTAACGAATATATATGTTTGAATTGCTGGCTCAAACATATCGAAAAATCCATTTAGAGGTAATACTGTGATTGCCCTCAAGAATGGTATGTCTGTCATATAATTACTTAGCATCGTCATAAGATTCATCCAAAGATCGATGACGATTACGCCTCCAAGCATATTACCAAATAGACGGAAGCCAAGTGAAACTGGCAATGTCACATCTTCTAATACTTTTAGTGGTAACATAAATGGATATGGATCGCACATGGATTTGATTTTTCCTCTTATTCCAAGTGTTTTTATGGCATTGTACTGAATCATTACAAAAGTCATTATGGATAATGCAAACGCCACATTTACATCAGCCGTTATTGGTCTTATACCAAAAATGCCCAACATGCTGCCACAAACCATAAAGGCAAATATACTTCCTATGTATGGCGCAAATCTGCTGTTTTCTTCTCCCATATTCTCTTTTGTGAATTTATAGATCCATTCAACAATAAATTCCGCTATAATTTGTTTCCCTTTGGGTACTGTTTTTAATCCATGCCCTAGCCAAATGCAAATGACTGCTATGACTATCGCTACTATTATTCCAAAAATAGTGCTTTCTGTCACAAATACTTTGCCGTCGCCAAAGCTGAGAATTATACGTGCTCCCAGTTCTTCATAAATCATCCGCACCCTCCTTTTCCGTATTTTACTAAGAAGACTAGCGATAATATTAATATTCCTATTGCATAAGCTATAACGGCATAGGTGCTAATCTTTACCACTATAAAAGCAACACCACCAAACAATAAATACCTCCCCATTTGTAGTAGGAAGGCAATGGTTATGTTGGAACCGGAAAGCATTATATCAATAACCTTTCCCAAAATATTATAATTTATTATCATAGTCACAGTGCCTGCTATTAATCCAATAGCAAAGTCACTTCTTGGCCCAATTATGAACAAGGAAACTGTCTCGCAAATTACTGCAATAATCACATAAATCGCAATTATTTCCTTTTTATCTTTGACCGTATTATGGTTGTTCATCTTAAACCTACCTAATTATATTCTTTTTTTCAAAAAAGTAAATAGACCTTTTGTCTTATTTGTGATAAGTTTCGTTTTTTATTATTTTAAAGCCTCTATATATCTGTTCCAGAAGTATAACTCTCATCATCTGGTGTGGAAATGTCATCTTGGAAAACGAAAGCTTGTAATCGGCTCTATCACTGACTTCTTGGCTAAGTCCAAGGCTCCCACCTATGACAAAAGCTACGTTGCTTTTGCCTTCTATTGATAAATTATTCATCTTTTCTGAAAGGGCTTCTGATGATAATTCTTTTCCATTAATTTCTAAGGAAATTACATAAAAATCGTTCTTTATGTGCTTTAATATGTTTTTACCTTCTTCTTGTTTGACTGCCTGCTCCTCTGACGCTGATCCTTTATCTGATAATCTTGCTTCTTTCAGCTCAATTATTTCCAAATTACAATACTTGGATAGCCTTTTTGTATACTCCGCCAATGCCTCACGCCAATATTTTTCTTTTAATTTTCCTATACAAATGATTATAATATTCATCTTTTCCCCTAGCCGTCTTATGTTACATACTAAATAAAGGACTTATCTGGTCTTTAGTTATTATATCCAATATCAAGTCTTTATCTATGTAAAAATCGTTCTCCTGCAATATGTTTTTTATTGTAAGATATGCCTGCGCCGGTGTGTTGTTTTCTCTGCTCATATGTGCCAAAATAACTTGAAGTGTGGTTTCGCTATCTTTCTCTTGCAAGACTTTGCAAAGGCACTCGCCTGTGGTCACATTGGACAAATGTCCATAATCGCTTAAAATTCGTTGCTGTGTATTGTATGGATAACTACCCATTCTCAATATATTCACCTCATGGTTTGCCTCTATTACTATCAAATCGGCCATATACAGCTGTTCAAATATTTCATCTGTTATGCAACCTGTATCTGTAGCGATGGTAATTCTCTTGTTATCTTTTTCTAAGGTATAGCCTATTGGCTCAGCCGCATCGTGGGACAGATGAAAAGGTTTGACGAAAATATCTCCTATGTAAAAGCCGTCTCTGTTTTCAATGACAACTTTTTGTGGTTCTGACACAAGGTTTTCAATGGCCTTCCAAGTTCCTCGTGACGCATAAACTTTTGCATTCTCCGCCTTTTTGCTGACTATTCTAACGCTTTTTATGTGGTCTGAGTGTTCATGGGTGATCAACACTCCATTTACATTTTCTATATCCAAGTCGTTTTGTGCTAATGCCTCAAATATTTTCTTTCCACTTATTCCTACATCTATTAATATAATTGTCGTGTCGCTTTTTACCATATAGCAGTTTCCCGTACTTCCACTAGCAAAAGAGCAAAAACTTATTGACATGTTTTGTTTTCTCCTAAATCTAAAATATAAGTAATTATAGCATATATGGGGAAAATGACAACCCACACTGGGCTATTTCCAAAATTCTGTGACTTACAAAAGATTTTGTGGCAATGGGAAGGATTGGGAGGCAAATCTGCGATTAAAGCTGCGTGCTGAGTTGTTGCCGGTGCTGGAACTAAAGCTTGGCGCGGAATCGCTGCCGAATCTGTGATTAAAGCTTGGCGCTGAGTCGCTTTCGGCGCTGTGATTGAAGCTGCGCGCTGAGTCGTTTTCGGCACCTAAACTAAAGCGCGGCGCGGAATCG
>JAVXAG010000083.1:0-8274 GCA_036660615.1 Anaerovoracaceae bacterium | reverse complement strand
CTTCATACTACTTTAGGAGGAAAATTATGGATTCAAGAATAAATAAACTTTCAGACGTACTTGTACATTACTCATGTAACCTACAAAAAGGCGAAAAAATATTAATTGATTACGAGGGTGAATGTTGTAAACCACTAGTTAAGCAAATTATAAAAGATGTTTATAAATGTGGTGGAAAACCTTATGTAACAACAAGAGATTCTTCCGTTAACAGAGAAATTATGATGCACTGTGACGAAGAACAACTTCAATTTATGAACGACTATCAGCTAGCCCAAATGCAGGGAATGGCTGCGTACATTGCAATTAGAGCTGGTGACAATACATCGGAGCTTTCCGACGTTCCATCAGAAAAAATGAACTTGTACAGCAAAATTACAAGACCAGTCCTTGATTATAGAGTTAACAAAACAAAATGGGTAATACTAAGATATCCAAACCCATCAATGGCGCAACTTGCAGGCAAGAGCCAAGAAGCCTTTGAGGACTTTTTCTTTAATGTTTGCACACTTGACTACAAGAAAATGAGTCAGGCTATGACACCACTTGTTGAATTGATGAACAAAACCGACAAAGTTAGATTAGTAGGGCCAGGCACTGACCTTTCCTTCTCAATCAAAGGCGTTGGTGGTGTAAAATGCGATGGCGAAAGGAATATTCCAGATGGCGAAGTATATACTGCACCAGTAAAAACTTCAATGAACGGAACCATAGCATACAATACTTTTTCCGAAGAACAAGGTTTCACATACGAAAATATCAAGTTTGAAATCAAAGATGGCAAAATAATCAATGCGACCGCAAATGACACTAAGAGAATAAATGAGTTGCTTGACACTGATGAAGGTTCAAGGTACTTTGGTGAATTCGCTATTGGCGTAAATCCATACGTACTTCATCCAATGAAAGATACTTTGTTTGATGAAAAAATCGCCGGAAGCTTCCACTTGACACCTGGTATGTGTTATGATGATGCTCCAAACGGTAACAAATCCGCAGTTCATTGGGATTTGGTTATGATCCAAAGACCAGAATACGGTGGAGGCGAAATTTACTTTGATGATGTTTTGATTAGAAAAGATGGAATCTTTGTAATTCCAGAGTTAGAGGGACTAAATCCAGAAAACTTAAAATAACAGTTACTAAATAAAATATTGGTTTAAACAAGGGCACCGTCGCAAATTAAACGACGATGCCCTATTTTAATCAAATATTTAGTTACAGTTTTTCCACAATCAGATTGCCAAATGCTGAGCATGTCAAATTGTTCATAGTCACAGATTCAAGAGCATTTTCCAGTTTTTCAGCCTTGGCTACAAAACCAATGTGCCTAAGCATCATTGCCGTTGCCTTGAGGATACTAGATGGATTGGCATAATCGCCTTTTCCCTCTTCAATCAGTCTAGGTGCAGAACCATGAATAGCTTCAAACATAGCATATTGGTCGCCCATATTTGCACTTCCCGCAGTCCCCACTCCACCTTGAATTTGCGCAGCCTCATCAGTAATAATGTCACCATATAAATTAGGAAGAATAAATACCTGAAATTGATTTCTTATATCCTTGTTGACTAAATTGGCAGTCATAATGTCAATATACCAGTCTTCCACATCCATTCCCGTATAATCGGCGGCAACTTCGTGACAAATCTTTGTGAACTTACCGTCAGTTTTTTTCATAATATTTGCCTTTGTTACAATAGATACGTTTGTTTTGCCATTTAACTTAGCATATTCAAAAGCTGCTTTTGCAATTCGTTTTGTTCCAAGGTCAGTTGTGACTTTAAAATCTACCGCTAATTCCTCAGGGATTTCAACGCCTCTGCTTCCAAGGACATATTCACCTTCCGTATTTTCTCGGTAAAAAATCCAGTCTATCCCCTCATCTGCCACTACCACAGGTCTTACATTGGCAAACAAATCAAGTTCCCTACGCAAGGCAACATTGGCACTTTCCAAAGTTCCACCCTTTGGTGTAGTTGTAGGGCCTTTTAACAAAACGTCACAACCCTTTATTTCAGCAAGAACATCCTCTGGAACCGCTACACTTTTGGCAAGTCTATTTTCCAATGTCAAACCTTGAATTTCTTTTATTGTAATTTTGCCACTAGCCAATTCTGCTTTTAGCAAACTATTAAGTACCTTCTTCGCTTCCTCAATTATAATTGGGCCAATTCCATCGCCACCGATTACTCCAATAGTTATATTTTTCATAGAAGTAAAGTCCTTTGGTGCTGGTGCCGTTTTCATTTTTTCACAGCGAACTAGTTGCTCCTCCAAAAGGATTCTAAACTTTTCTACTGCATCATTTATGTAATCCATTTTAGTTTCCTTCCTTTGTATATTTCAATAAGCTACCTGCTTTTAATATTGCCTTTTGACGATCAGTAAAACTGCAAACCAAAGTAAACATCTCTCCTGTTGTCGTATCCTTCATTGAGATTTCCCCTTTGTCCATTCCTTCATAAACGCCTACCAAAGACAACTGATCCCCTTGGTTTATTTTGTCGTAGTCACTAGGATTTTTAAAAGTCAAAGGCATAATACCTGCATTTATTAAATTTGCAACGTGAATACGAGCAAAACTCTTTGTAATTACTGCCCTAACTCCAAGGTAAAGTGGTACCAATGCTGCGTGTTCTCTTGATGAACCTTGTCCATAATTGTTTCCACCAACGATAATGCTAGTTCCCGCTTCCTTTGCCCTCTTTGGAAAAGTTTCATCGCAAACAGCAAAACAGAACTGTGACAAATGAGGAATATTTGACCTATACGGCAATATCTTTGAGCCTGCTGGCATAATGTGGTCTGTCGTAATGTTGTCGCCAACTTTTAGAACCAAAGGCGCTGTCAAAGTGTCCTCTTGGCTAGCACTGTCAGGGAATTTTTTAATATTTGGTCCTCTTAATATTTCCACTTTGTCCGCTTCCTCTTGAGAAACTGGAACAATTATACTGCTGTCATCAATTTTAAATACTTCAGGAACCGTTACCTCTGGCATTTTCCCAAGTAACATTGGATCACTTATGTTTCCACTCAACGCTGCTGCAACTGCTGTTTCTGGCGATACTAGATATACTCTACCATCAGCAGTACCGCTTCTGCCCTCAAAGTTTCTATTAAAAGTTCTAAGGCTCACTCCACCTGAATTAGGTGAGAATCCCATTCCAATACAAGGCCCACAAGCACATTCAAGAACTCTTGCCCCACTTGCCAGAATATCTGACAATGCGCCACAATCTGCAAGCATTGCAAGGACTTGTTTTGAGCCTGGTGATATTGATAAGCTAACCTCTGGATTTATAGTCTTTCCCTTTAACAAAGCTGCCACTTTTAGCATATCGTAAAGAGATGAATTTGTGCAAGAGCCTATGCAAACCTGATCAACCTTGGTTCCTTTTAAAGATTCAACAGTCACAATATTATCTGGACTGTGAGGACAAGCAATCAAAGGTTTTAACTCCGACATATTAATTTCAATTATTTTATCATAAACAGCATCATCGTCGCTGGACAATGGCGCATAGTCTGTAGCTCTGCCTTGGGCTTTTAGAAATGCCTCTGTAACCTTATCTGATGGGAATATAGATGTTGTTGCACCTAACTCCGCACCCATATTGGTAATCGTTGCCCTTTCTGGCACTGACAAAGTTTTTACGCCTTCTCCGCCCCATTCAATTACTGCACCGACTCCACCCTTTACGGACAAAATTCTTAGAATTTCTAAACTAACATCTTTTGCTGTGACGAAATCTCTCAGCTTTCCTGTAAGGTTTACTTTGTACATCTTTGGCATAGTGATATGGTATGCACCGCCACCCATGGCAACTGCAACATCTAATCCACCAGCACCCATTGCCAGCATTCCAATTCCGCCACCAGTAGGCGTATGGCTGTCTGAACCAATAAGCGTTTTGCCCGGTTTCCCAAATCTTTCAAGATGCACCTGATGGCAAATTCCGTTGCCCGGTCTTGAAAAATATAGGCCGTATTTCTTTGCCATTGACTGTATAAATCTATGGTCATCGGCATTCTCAAAGCCAGACTGCAAGGTGTTATGGTCTATGTAAGCAACGCTTAATTCTGTTCTAACCCTTGGTATTCCCATGGTTTCAAACTCAAGGTATGCCATAGTTCCTGTTGCATCCTGTGTCAAAGTCTGATCTATTTTTAGGGCTACTTCGCAACCCTCTTTCATTTCTCCACTTACTATGTGTTCTTTTATAATCTTTTGTGCTATTGTCAATCCCATACTAGGCTCTTCCCTCCATCATACTTCTTCCTGAATTTTCGATGTGTACCAACATCAATTTTTCTACTTGTTCAACATCTCTTGAAACCAATGCGTTGTAAATTGCTTCGTGTTCTTTTACTGAATCTGATATTCTATGTGATTTTTCAAGAGATACTTTTCTGTACTTTAACATCTTTTTGTGCATCGGTGATAAAATCCCCTCGATTACAGAACTTCCACTTTCTCTGTATATTAAATCATGAAACTGTGTGTCAAGATTTCTAACTTTCTCGGCATCGCCTTTTTGTGAGTAAAACTCCTGCTGATCCAAAATGTCCTTTAGTTCTTTTAAGGCTTCATCATCAATATTTTCTGCTGCCCATTTTGTGGCTAATACTTCAATTCTTCTTTTGACTTCGAAAATATCCTCAACGTCTTTGTTGGTAACTCCTATTACAATGATACCATTTGGGGAATCTGCAATAAGCTTTTCATGGGCAAGTCTAGCCATAGCCTCACGAATAGGTGTACGACTCACTCCAAGTTCTTCTGACAGTCTGCTCTCAGTCAAAACTTCTCCTTGAGCATATGTCCCGTTTAGTATATTAAGTTCAAGTGTTTCATAAATCTGGCTAGCCAGTGAAACTGTTTTATATTCTATCATTTTTTACTCCTCTATTTCCTCAGTTTACCATCGGTCAACTCTGCAATCTTATCTTCAAGCTCGCTGTTTGCCAAACTGGTAGTTCTATTATCTTCGTAAAGCTTGTCAACCCAATCTTTCATCAAGGCTACCAATGCATCGCTTTTTTCCACCATATCGCTTCCAGTAAGTTTGTAGTGTTCGTTGATCCAATATGCGATTCCTGCAAGTCCTGAGGTTTTGCTTACAGTAACTCCAGCTGCTCGGTTCAATAGTTTCTTTGTATTAAAAATGTTATATATTTCTTCGTCTTTTAGTAACCCATCTGCATGGATTCCTGCTCTTGTTACGTTAAAGTTTTCCCCAACAAAAGGTGTCATCGGTGGAATATTATATCCCATTTCATCTCGGAAATAGTCGGCAATTTCTGTAATAACCGTAGGATTCATTCCATCTAATGAGCCTTTTAATGATCCATATTCAAATACCATTGCTTCTAGTGGTATATTTCCTGTTCTCTCTCCAATTCCAAGCATTGAACAGTTTACTGCGCAAGCTCCATATAACCAAGCTGTCGATGCGTTTGCAACTGCTTTGTAAAAGTCGTTATGGCCATGCCACTCAAGCATATCACTTGGCACACCAGCATAGTGTTGCAAGCCGTAAATCGTTCCCGCTACGCTCCTTGGAAGTGCTGCCTCTGTAAATGGTATACCATATCCCATAGTGTCGCAGGCACGAATTTTAACTGGTATTCCAGCTTCTTTGGAAAGTTTCATCAGCTCATTTACAAATGGTACTACAAACCCATAAAAATCTGCTCTTGTAATGTCCTCTAAGTGACATCTTGGAACAACACCTGTGTCAAAAGCTTCTTTTACTGTTGATAAGTAATATTCAACTGCTTCTTTTCTGGTCATCTGCATTTTCTTGAAAATGTGATAGTCACTGCAGGAAACCAAAATTCCAGTTTCTTTTATTCCTAATTCTTTTACAATCTTAAAATCTTCTTTTTTTGCACGAATCCATGTAGTAATTTCAGGGAACTTAAGCCCCAAATCCATACACTTTTCGATTGCCTCTCTGTCTTTTTTTGTATAAATAAAAAACTCCGATTGGCGAATTATCCCATAAGGTCCACCTAATTTGGAAAGTAATTTGTACAAGTCTACAATTTGCTTTACTGAATACGGTGCCATAGACTGTTGTCCATCTCTAAATGATGTATCTGTAATCCAAATATCTTCTGGCATACCCATAGGTACTCTTCTATGGTTAAATGCAACTTTTGGCACTTCCTCATAGTTATACATTTCCCTATATAGGTTAGGTTCCTTTATATCCTGTAATGTATATTGATAACTATTTTGTTCTAATAAATTGGTTTTCTCTGATATTTCAAGCATTGTTTTTACCTCCAATACGTCTTTATAATTAGCCTTTTATTTAGCTTTTTTGATTTAATATATTTGATGTATACAAGTATACCTGCACGCATAATGTTTGTCAATGGATTGTATTAAAAATGTTTTTGTATTTATTTTAGTACATCATTTGGGTTCTGGATTAACGCACTAAAGTCACTGAAATAGCGGATTACTGCTAACCCTAAGCAAAAAACCTCTAGAGCATTTAGAAAATAGCCCTAGAGGTTTGTCTTTGCTATTCTATTGACATTTGCTATACCCTGGAGTATCTTTGGCCATTGTCATTTTGACTATTGTGATTTATCATATATATGCTTCTTGGCACAATTTCTTTTTCTGCGAATATCTCCAGTGGACGCTGCATGGAGTTGGTTCTCAAATACAGCCCCGTCCCGCAGGATCTAATTAATTCTGGCGGTAGCTTTCGTAATACAGAATTTATTCCGTATTCTCCTAAGATGTCTCTTGCATATGCCGCCTTGTAAAATGATGAGAAGGATAAAATATATTCTTTGTCCATTAGCGTAGCCCCCTATCTAATCTCTAAATGAGTTCCTTTATCTTTCGTATGTAATATTTTACAAAAGATGTCTTATCAACCTTTTTTTCTACCACTAATGGATATTCTCCTACTTTTTCCTTTTGTACATATACCATCAACTTGCCAATCTCGGTACCAGCTTTCATTGGCACTTTAATTTTCTTGTTGATTTCGATTTTCGTCTTGATAGTTTCTTCTTCGCCTTTTTTCACTAGTGCTGTAACTCTGTCTTTTGATACTGCGTTGACGATGAAAGGTTCTCCACTAAGAATCTCCACTTTTTTCATTGGTTGGTTTTGTTTTGCAACTTCTACTGATTGGTAACTTGCAAACCCATAATTAAATAATTCGGCTATTTCGCCGTTTCTTATCTTTGCACTTTCTGCGCCCAGAACTACTGCAATCAAAGTTGTATCATTCTTTGTGGCTGATCCCGACAGGCAATAACCTGCTTCTGCGGTAAACCCTGTTTTGATTCCGTTTGCCCCAGGGTAAAATTTTATTAGTTTGTTTGTGTTTGTCAATCCAAACTCTTTTTCTTTCCCTGGAAGCCCTACTTTTATGGTGGTCTGCCAAGTGTTAAACCACTTGCTAGTTTCTTTGTGTTCAATGAGAAGTCTCGACATCAACGCTATATCATATGCACTTGTATAGTGTTCTGCCACTGGCAACCCGTTTGTATTCACAAAATTAGTATCACGCATTCCCAGTTCTTTGGCTCGCTTATTCATCTGTTCAACAAATATTTCTTCATTTCCTGAAACATACTCTGCCGCCGCCACGCAAGCATCGTTTGCTGAAACAATTGCAATTCCCTCCATAATTTCTTCTAAAGAATGTTGCTCTCCTGGCTCCATATACATTTGACTCCCGCCCATGGAAGCCGCTCTTTCTGAAATCGTTACTGTGTCCTTTAATGAAATTTTCCCATCTTCTACTGCTTCCATAACTAGCAACATAGTCATTATTTTGGTAACTGATGCTGGTGGCAGTTCCTTGTGACTATCCTGTTCATACAAAACTTTCCCAGTCCCTGCATCAATTAAAATAGCTCCTTTTGCTGCAATATCCATAGATGAATTCCCATTTTTAGTTTCCTGTCCCATGGTATCACCTACAGTTTCTATGTTCAAAGGAGCTTGAGGATTTGAAAATCTGCTTACACCCATAAACCCAGTTACCAGCAATGCCGCCACAAGACATGAGGTCATAATTTTCTTTTTCAAAATACCCCTCCTCGTATAAGTCTTACTTAATATATTACTAAATATGAGAAGTTATGACTAAATTTTGCTTTTAAAAAGAGACAAGTCTAAACTTGGGGTGTGTTCCCCAAAAGACTTGTCTCTTTTGTTCTTAATTATTGTATCGTTAATTCTTTTTCTTGTATCTTTAGGACTTCTTCCTCTGGTATCTTTGTTACTTTACT
>JAVXAG010000082.1:5055-8444 GCA_036660615.1 Anaerovoracaceae bacterium | reverse complement strand
ATACTTGGCGGGCAGCTGCCTGGGAAAGTAGGACGTTGCCGGTTTTAATTTTATGAAAAGACCATCTTAATTGATGGTCTTTTTACGTTGCTTATTTAATAGTGTAGGTTAAGATAATGGACAAGCCAAGCATACATTTATATAGTTTTAAATTCAAATATATGGTATAATAGCAATATATAAACTTTGAAATATAATAACATACTAATCTGGGAGGTAACGAATGTTCATGATGACATTACTAAAAATATGTTTTGCATGTCTTTTATGTGTTCCATTAGCAGTCATAATTGCCTTTCTATACAACAAGGTCATTGATGAAATTGATAAGGATAAAAGCTAGGAGATAAAAATGAAACAGGGCATATTTATTACAATTGAAGGGCCGGATGGATCAGGAAAATCAACACAGTTGGAAAACATAAAGAAGTTTTTCTACGAAAGAAATATAGATGCAATTTTTACTAGAGAACCAGGTGGCACTGCCATAGGTGAAAAAATTCGTGGGATTGTACTAGATAAAAACAACTCCGAAATGTGTGATATGACAGAAGCATTGCTGTACGCAGCATCTAGGGCTCAACATGTGGCACAAGTAATAAAACCAGCATTAGACCAAGGTAAGACGGTAATATGCGATAGATTTATTGATTCGAGCATAGTTTATCAGGGCAGTGGTAGAGGCCTTGGCGATTGCGTTGGCGTGATGAATGAATTTGCAGTAGATGGCTGTATGCCAGATTTGACAATATTGCTTGAGCTGGATCCTAGTATAGGAAAAGGAAGAATCAAGAGCGACCAATTGGACAGATTGGAATTAGAAAAAATAGATTTCCACAATAGAGTCTTTGATGCATACGAAAAGCTAAAAGATAGATACCCAGAGAGAATAGTAGGTATCAATGGATGTAGAAATATAGAAGCGATAACAAAAGACATTTATAGAGAATTAGACAGAATTATTGACAAAGTAGAGTAATAGTTAATAGAGGAGTACAATGGCACTTTCTGCATGGAACGCAAACAACAAATTAATAGATAGAATTACATTAATGATTTGCAATAGTAGCGTTTCTCACGCATATATCATCGAGGGAGATAGCTGTGTAAATAAAGAGCTCTTTGCAAAAGATTTTGTGAAAGCAATTGTATGTAAGGACAAGCCAGGAATAGGTTGCGACTGTTGCCTTGATTGTAATAAAATCAACCATGACAATTACGAAGATTTATATATGATAAAGAAAGATGATTTATCAGTAAAAGATGGACAAATATTTAAACTACAAGATCAACTAAAGAAAAAGCCAATTGGTGGTGATAGAAACTTTGCAATAATTGCAAATGCAGATACTATGACCATAAGGGCACAGAATAGACTTCTAAAGACATTAGAAGAGCCCACAGTTGGAACAGTACTAGTGTTATTGTCAGAGAACAGAGAAAATCTCCTTGATACAGTCAAATCTAGATGTATTATATATAGATTGGATGGGATAGAGGACTTTGATCAAAGTAATAGTATCGAATTTGCTAGAGAAGTGGTAAAATTGATATTGGACAATGGGAAATTTATAGACATAAAAAATTTGACTGCAAAAAACATAAAGAGCAAAGATGATGCATTTTCATTTCTTGACGGCATGGAAAGACTTTTTAGAGAGTATTTAGTCGATGTAGTCACAGAAGGAAGATTATTCAAGAAAGAAGACATTGTAGACGGTGTCAGAAATATAGAAGAAGCCAGAAGAGATTTGCTGGCTAATGTGAATTATAATTATGCAATAAAGAATTTATTGATAAAAATTGGAGGATAAATATGGTTAAAGTTGCAGGTGTTAGATTTAAAACTGCGGGAAAGGTTTACTTCTTTGATCCAGATATATTTGAAGTTAAACTTAATGATAATGTAATAGTGGAAACTGCTAGAGGCATGGAATTTGGTACAGTGACTTCTGAAATACACGAGGTAGAAGAGGACGAAATTGTTGCACCATTAAAAAAGATAATTAGAGTAGCGACTGAAGAAGATCATGCTCAACATATAGATAACGAGAGTAAAAAAGAAAGAACATTGGAGCTATGTCAAGAAAAGATTGAAAAGCATGGGTTAGTAATGAAATTAATTGATGTTGAGTACACCTTTGATAATAGCAAAGTAATCTTTTATTTTACATCAGATGGTAGAGTCGACTTTAGAGAACTAGTAAAAGATTTGGCAAGTATTTTCAAGATGAGAATTGAACTGCGTCAAATCGGTGTTAGAGATGAAGCAAAGATGCTGGGAGGCATTGGTAGCTGCGGCAAAGGGTTATGTTGCCACACTTGGCTTGCTGATTTTGAGCCAGTTTCAATAAAGATGGCAAAGGTACAAAATTTATCATTGAACCCTACAAAGATTTCGGGAATATGCGGAAGATTGATGTGTTGTCTAAAATACGAAAACGATGTATATATGGAATTAAGAAAAGGGATGCCTGAGTACGGCGAGCGAATTCAGACCAAAGACGGATTTGCAAAGGTACTAGACACAAATATTCTTGCCAATAAGATAAAAACCAGACTTTATATAGAAGATAAAGGCAAAGACGGTGATGAGGAAAAATTAGGCACAGATATTTACTATTACAAAAAAGAAGAAATCAAGAGAATTGAAAGACATAAACCTAAAGAAACTAATATCTTTGACAATATTGATGAAGAATTAATAGATGAAATCAAAGAGTTAATCAAGGACTAATTATGGAGAGTGGTTGTTTTTGCGATATAGAATTACTGCAAGGCGAGAGGCTTGATGAAATCGGATTTGGAGATCTTAAGCTAATACAGAATTACAAAGAGTTTTGTTATGGCATTGATGCGGTTCTTTTGTCAGATTTTGCAGCAAGTAAACAGAAAAATACCAAGAAACATAAAAAAATTATGGACCTTGGGACAGGTACTGGAATTGTACCTTTGATTCTTTCTCATAAGACAGACGCAGAAAAGATTTTTGGGTTAGAAGTGCAGAAAGCTTCATATGAAAGAGGTTTACGTAATATCAATTTAAACAAATTACAGGACAGGCTGTTTTTTATTAACCAAGATGTCAACGATTTGTTTGAGGAAGAATTATATGAGTCTTTTGATTTGGTTACCACGAATCCACCCTATACAGTGGGGAAAAGTGGAATAACAAACAATAATTTTGCAAAGACTATAGCGAGACATGAAACTACAGGTACGCTGGAAGATTTCATAAGATGTGCCAGCAAATTACTGCGAGATAAAGGGGAATTTTTTATGGTTCACAGGCCGTCAAGGCTGGTGGATATTTGTTGCCTTTGCAGGGAGTACAAATTAGAACCAAAAGAAATGCAGTTTGTCAGTGGTAAAATTGGTGAGAAACCTAA
>JAVXAG010000082.1:0-4955 GCA_036660615.1 Anaerovoracaceae bacterium | reverse complement strand
TCAGAGTTGTCAGATTTAATAAAGGGAAACCAAAGTATTGTAGCAGCATTATCAAATATTGTAAATGCTGTTGGTTCGATGACCACAATATTTAGAAAAGGAAAAGAAAAAACTAAATAGTGGTTTATGAAAGGAGAAAATTATGAAAGCAACAGGCATAGTTAGACCAGTGGACGCACTTGGAAGAGTAGTTATCCCAGTGGAGTTAAGAAGAAATTTAAGTATCGATACAGAGGATTCATTAGAGATCTTTGTTGATGGCCAGTTCATTATGTTGAAAAAGTATGAGCCATCATGTATATTTTGTGGAGAAGCAAGCGACGTTAGACTTATTCATGGTAAAAGCGTTTGTGTAAAATGCATAGAGGATATGAAGAAGTTATAATAAAAAAGACCTGCATTAGCAGGTTTTTTTCTGCTATTTGTTGAAATAAGTTGAGATAATTAGTATACTGATATATATTAAATCTAATGGAGGAGTAAAGTGGCAAAGTATTTGGTACAAAAAAGTGGGCCTTTGATGGGAGAGGTAGTAATTAGTGGAGCGAAAAATGCAGTACTTCCATTGATGGCTGCGGCTCTTTTGGCTGAAGAAAAATGTATAATAAGTGATGTTCCGGCATTAAAGGATGTGGCTGTGTTAACAGAATTGTTGGCTACATTAGGCTCAAAGGTAGAACAGAAAGACAATAATATACTTGAAATAGAAACGCCTAAAATAACAAATAATGAAGCAGAATATGAATTAGTTAAAAAAATGAGGGCATCAATATTAGTTATGGGGCCTTTGCTTGCTAGAACAGGCAGGGCAAAAATGCCTTCACCAGGAGGATGTACTATTGGGGAAAGACCTATTGATTTGCATCTAAAAGGATTTGAAGCATTGGGGGCAACAATAGTTTTAAAAGATAGTTATGTGGAAGCTATATCACCTGAGGGTGGTTTGATTGGAAGCAGTGTATATCTTGACTTCCCAAGTGTTGGTGCAACAGAAAATATAATGATGGCAGCTGTATTGGCAAAAGGGACGACTTATATAGAAAATGCAGCGGAAGAACCTGAGATTGTTGACTTGGCAAACTTCTTGAATAAGATGGGTGCAAGAATCAGGGGTGCAGGTATGGACACCATAAAAATCGAAGGAGTTGCAAGGCTATCCGGTTCGGAACATACGGTTATTCCTGACAGAATTGAAACGGGTACATTTATGCTTGCGGCAGCAATTACTAGGGGAGAATTATTGATTAGAAACGTAGTGCCAGATCATGTAAAACCTATTATTGCAAAACTTCGTGAATGTGGAGCAACTGTTGAAATCCTTGACGAAGGGGTTTTAGTTAGGGCAAATGAAAAGGAATTAGTAGCGACTGATATAAAAACGTTACCGTATCCAGGATTCCCTACTGACATTCAGTCACCTTTTATGACTTTCCTCACCACTGTTAACGGTGTAAGCACTGTTGTGGAGACTGTCTTTGAAAACAGATTTATGCATGTAGCCGAACTAAACAGAATGGGTGCAAACATAAAGACTGAGGGTAGAAGTGCAGTTGTTCAAGGTGGCAAGAATCTTGAAGGGGCACAAGTAATCGCAACGGACCTTAGGGCAGGTGCAGCGTTAGTATTGGCTGGGCTTGTGGCAGAAGGTACTACTGAAATATCAGAGATATATCACGTTGAAAGAGGTTATGAAAAATTTGTCGAGAAGTTTAGGCAAATTGGTGCTACAATTATAAGGCTAGAAGAATAAATTAATAAAAGCGTATGTTAACATAAACCAATGATTTTGGCAGTGTTCATACGCTTTTTATATTTTCAAAAGAGTTTGAAATAGACTAATATACATCGACGCCAGTATAATAGTGTTTGAGAATGTCTTTGTAGTTGTATCCTTTTTTTGCCATACCATTTGCACCGTACTGACTCATGCCAACGCCATGACCGGCTCCGCTACTTGTAAAGATTATATCTTTTCCATCAAAGGAAATATCAAAGAAGGTGGAACTGAGTTCTAATGTGTCACGCAGCTGTGTACCTTTTAATGTTGACTTTCCGATTTTAATCTTTTCTACTCGTCCGCCATCGGTTCTTGACACAATTGAAATATTTGATTTCTTTATTTTGCCAAAGTCCTTGTCGGGGTAGGCCTTTTTGATTTGCCTAGAAAACTTTTTTATTGCAAAATCCTTTTCTTCGTTACGATGTGACGCCCCATTTTCATATGGACTTGATACGCTAACTAGGTAAGGGTAAGTGCCAACGAAAACATCTTGGGAGTTTTCTGTACGGCCACCGCTGGAAGAAAAGAATAGTGGCTGCATTACTAGTTTGCCATCGTAATACATGGCTTCGCCTTTTGTTGCATCGACGGCATTGCAAACTTTGTCGTATCCGTTATCTTCCCAACCATTAGGATGGATTGCAATTAATTCTTTTTTGCTTTTGTATACTTGGCAGTGGGTTGAATCGCATAGCTGAACATTTTTTTTGATTTTTGCCAGTGCATAGGTTCTGGCTGCAACGGCTTGTGCTTTTAGGGCTTCTTCTGTAAATGATGATGGCATCTCGCATGCAACTACGCCTTTGACGTATTCTTCAAATGCTATTTTTTGACTGCGGTTTGAATCGTGTCTGAATACGGTAATGTATGAGGGACAATCGATCTTGTTTTTGTACTCAGGGGAAGAATTGCCTTGGGGGTTGTCAAAAATGAATACGCAAATTAGTGGAACAACTGTAATAAAAAACAGCATAATTCCCAGATAGGTTAAATATATAAATTGATAATGTGGCATTGACCTTTTCATTACTACCTCCAACTTGTCTTATTATATGATTTGTTTGACAAAATAGAATTAAACATTTAACATAGTAGTATGTATAATAAATTTTTTAGAAAAGAGAGGAACATTTTATGGCAGATTTAAAATTTCTTAACCTATTGGCAATGGATTACCCAAATATTAAGGCGGCTTCGGCGGAGATTATTAACTTAAGGGCCATTCTGGCTTTGCCAAAAGGAACAGAGTATTTTTTGAGTGACTTACACGGTGAACATGAAGCGTTCATACATATGCTAAAAAGTGCCTCAGGGACAATAAAAGCGAAAATCGATGAATACTATGGCGGAGTCCTTAGTGAGGCTGACAGGGACGATTTGGCAGCCCTGATATACAACGCAGAGGCGGAGATAAAAAGACGGAAGGTTTCCGAGGTAGACTTTGATAAATGGTGTACGACGGTTATTTATAGGCTGGTTACAATATGCAAATCTGTTTCAACAAAGTACACAAGGTCAAAGGTCAGAAGAAGACTTCCAAAGTATGCAGGATATTCTATGGACGAGCTTTTACATGCTGATGACGAGGAAAATAGACTATATTATTACAGCGAAATTATAAAGTCAATTGTAGAGTGTCAGGTAGCAGAAGAATTTATCATTGATCTTGCAGATCTTATCAGTAATTTAGCGGTTGACCAACTTCATATTATTGGAGATATTTTTGACAGAGGGGCACACCCCGATGACATTATGGACTTTTTGATGACTTATCATGATGTGGATTTCCAATGGGGAAATCACGACATTGTTTGGATGGGAGCGGCTACAGGCAACTGGGCGTGTATCTGTAATGTATTGAGAATGAATATCAGTTACAACAATTTTGATATGTTGGAAATTGGATATGGAATCAATCTTAGACCTCTTGCCAGTTTTGCAGAAAAAACATATGGCAATGATCCATGTGACTGTTTTGCTCCACATATTTTGGACAGAAATAAGTTTGACCCAGTTGATGAGGAACTGGCGGCAAAGATGCACAAGGCTATTGCTGTTTGTCAATTCAAGGCGGAGGGTCAACGTATCATTCACCACCCAGAATATAAGCTGGACAACAGGCTGTTATTGGACAAGATAAATTATGAAGAGGGTACAATTCTTATTGATGGAAATTTTTATAAACTAAAGGACACTAATTTCCCTACTGTTGACAGAAACAATCCATATGAGTTTACACCGGAGGAAGAGGATATGCTGAATTCTCTTGAGGCGTCTATCCTTCAATCGGAGAAGTTGCAAACTCACATAAAGTTTTTATATAGTCATGGTGCTTTGTACACAAAAATCAATGGCAATTTGCTATATCATGGTTGTATTCCAATGACGGAAGACGGCGAGTTTGAGGATGTTACTATTAATGGTGTAATGTGCAAGGGCAAAGGCCTTATGGACTATCTCGATGATCAAGTAAGGAAAGCCTATTTCTCGCCTGATGAATCGGAGGAAACTGGACGATCAGGGGATTTAATGTGGTATTTGTGGCTAGGTGGAAATTCACCATTGTTCGGAAAAGATAAAATGACCACGTTTGAAAGGCTGTTTATTGATGATAAGGCTTCTCACAAAGAAACTGCAAGGCCATATTATAGATTTATCAACGAGAGGGGCCCATGTGAAAAAATTCTTAGGGAGTTTGGGCTTGATCCTAAGCGAGCAAAGATTTTAAATGGTCATGTTCCTGTAAAGATAAAGGATGGGGAAAGTCCAATCAAAGGTGGCGGAACTCTCTATGTCATTGACGGTGGAATTTCCAAGGCATACCAAAAGCAAACTGGTATAGCGGGATATACTTTTATTTCTAACTCAAGATTTATGGCTCTGGCTGAACACAAACCGTACAGCCCATTAAAGGCTGATGGCACTCAAGAGTTCTTTGCACCGGTGGTAACCACTGTTGAAACTTTTCCTGAGAGGCTTATGGTTTTGGATACTGATCAAGGCTCCCAGATTGTGGAGCAGATAGAAGATATCAAGAATCTTGTTGAGGCATATAGAAAAGGGCTAATAAAGGAAAAATATTAAATTAATGGAAGGCACAAGCCTTGCCAACCGGTGTCGAGGGTTTTGGTTGGCTGGAATTGAAGTGTTGGGGTTCGCAAGAGCCATGCCAACT
>JAVXAG010000081.1:0-8491 GCA_036660615.1 Anaerovoracaceae bacterium | reverse complement strand
AAAGCGTTGCCATCATCTTCTGCGTCAGCCATATATTTTCGTCCTCATAGCGCATCTCAACGCTATCCTTGCTGTCACCAACAGATGCGACATAGGTAAGATATTCCGCCGCACTAGAGCGAATTGTTATTACTTCTTTATTCTTTTTCGACATGGCAATCCTCCCCATTCATTTTGCTAATACATATTACAAATCATTACATATTTTACTTTACTTTCTTTTTGAGTTATCGTCTTTTATTGAATCTTTTGTGGTAGCTGCTTGAAGCTTTCTTTTTTTACTCCTACAGTTTTCACAAATTCTATTACTTTCAGCGGATGTTAAGACACATCCACATTGTTTACATTTTTTTATCATAAATTTTTCCTCATTTCTGCCCTTTGACAGCAACACCACACACTCTGTATGAAACGAGATGAGCGAATGAATATCAAATCGTTATTTTTGCCTTTGCTCGTCCTTGGGAATATATCTACCGTATTTTGCCTGTTTTCGGGAATTGATCAACAGTACACCCACCACTTTGCTCTGCTTTTAATGTGGAAATCATTCATCACCAGACCCAGTCTCTGCCAGTTCAATATATTCCTTTAACTTTTTCTGCAACAGCTTCTTATCAATTAATTTCAAATTGTATTCAGAAACCATTGTTGGGGACAAGCTCCGGCTGAGAGCAAACTCTACCACCTCATCATCCTTACTTGCACAGAGGATAACACCAACGCTCGGATTTTCATTTTCTTTTTTTACTTCGCGGTCAAGTGCTTCAAGATAAAGATTTATCTTGCCAACATACTCTGGCTTGAATTCACCGATTTTCAGTTCAAATGCTACAAGGCACGAAAGATCTCTGTGGTAAAACAGCAAATCAATATAATAATCGTGCTTTCCGACCTGTACACGATACTCTTCGCCGATGAAGGTGAAGTCTTTACCAATTTCAAGAATAAAATTTTTCAGATTCCGTATAATAGACTTCTGCAAATCACGTTCAGATACTGTTTCTGGCACATCAAGAAAATCAAGAATATAATTATCGAGAAAAATATTTCCTGTGGCCCTTCTTGATTCTTCGATGGCTAGTGTCAGTGGTTTCTGCGATAACATATATCTTTCATAATATCCGCTATCAATTTGTCTTTCCAATTCTCTTTTTGAAAGACGCTCTTTGATGCACATATTCATATAAAATATGCGTTCGTCCATAGTCTTACACGCAGACATGATTTTGAGATGGTTCGTCCAACTCAATTGTGTCACCAGTGGTGACACTTTCTCCGCGTCCTTATAAAGCTCGTAGAATTGCTTCATTCTATAAAGCCCGCGACGATTAAAACCCTTCAAATCCGGATAATTTTTTGCAAAAAAATCTGCCAGCTTCTGTACAAACGCATCGCCATATTCATTGTTTTCAGATTCTCTGCTAATATATTCGCCTATATCACGATACATTAAAATCAGTTCCTCATTTACCTTACGATATGCCCGCTCTTTGGCTGACTCTATGATGTTAACAATTCTTTGAAATTGTTCATCACGTTGTACCAAGTCACTCATTGTATTCCCCCTTTCCGAATAACCTATTTACAATATCTAATTATTTCAAGCTACAAAGCATAATGTATTCTTCTTCGTTTTTAGCTACAATTTCAAAACCGACTTACTGATACATTTTAACTGCATAGTTTGCTTCCTGAACCGCGAAAGAAGCCTGCTTATACCCCTTATTCTTCAAGAGCATGAGCATTTGCTTCATCATATCTGTTCCAATTCCCAGACCTCGGTATTCCTTGTATAAGGATATTGCAAAAGAAGGGGTTTCATCGTCAATTTGTCCATAATCATTCATTATGCGAGTCCATACTGCACCACCAATCTTTCCATCAACTTCCGCTACTAATGCGTTATCATCTTTATTTCCAAACTCACTAATATATAATTGCAATTCAGGCTGTTTGGTAATTGTTCCTTGCGGAAAATCCATGCCTTCCGGAATATAAATTGCTTCATACAAAAAATCTTCCAGCGTCTTATATTCATGTAATTTCATTTCCCTGATAGTATAATTCACTTTTTTACCCCATAACTTCATAGGTGATTATTTCTTTTTCTTTGGTTCCGGCAGTTCATCATACATAGCAATAAAAAGATTTGTCAGATATTTCTTGCTTTCAACATCATCAACCAACAACATCTCTTTTGCTCCCACGTATGGCAATTCATAAGTCACATCTGAGACAAATGAAATAGCTGATTTAACAGGCTTTACCAGTAATCGATCATATATATACCACCGACAATTTTACCACGATAATAAATAATATACTCACCCATCATTGCTCTATATGTTATCACTTACAATGCCTAGCAAAATCAAGCTTTCTGACGTGACAGCAACACCACACACTCTGTATGTTTTGTCCCAGGGAAATTGTCAAAAGCCTTGGCATATTGTACATTATACCCATAAAAATCAAATTGCTCCAAATTAATAGCCAAAGTCTTTGGGTTACAGGAAATATACAAAATTTGTGGTATTTCATAACTTACTATTTTATCAACCGCCTTAGTAGACATTCCAACTCTTGGTGGATCTACAACTATTACATCTGGTTTTTCATCGACTTCTTTTAATACTTCAAAAACATCCCCTGCAATAAAGTTACAGTTGTCAAGACCATTTAGTTTGGCATTGACTTTTGCCGCCTCTACTGCTTCCTCAACGATTTCAATACCCAAAACCTTGGCTGCTTTTAGCGCCAAAACTTGAGATATAGTTCCTGTCCCACAGTACAAGTCAAATACATTCTTCCCTTCAACATCATCTATGAGCGCAAGCGCCTCTGAATACAATCTTTCAACTGCCTGAATATTTGTTTGGAAAAAAGAAAAAGCACTTACCTTAAATTTTAATCCAAGAATTTCCTCCATATAGAAATCCTGTCCCCAAAGGATTTCAACTCTTTCAGGGTTTACGGCATCTCCAATATTATCATTAAAGGTTCTTAAAACGCCTACAATGTGATTACATAATACTAATTTCTGTAAACCATCTACAAACTCAATTTCATCAAACCCTTCCTCTGAAGATGTTACAATATTAACCAAAATTTCCTTGCTTCTTACACCTTTTCTCACAATTAAATTGCGCAGCAGCCCTTGGTGGCTCTTTTTATGGTAATGTTTGTATTCTCTTTCTTTGGCGAACTCCAAAACAAAAGATAATATTATGTTAAAGTCCTCATCTACTAGTTGGCAATCGTCAACAGTAATAATTGACATGAAATTTTTCTTTTTGTGCATGCCAAGACAAAGTTCCCCATCTTTTATAAAATCACCAAAAGTGTATTCCATTTTGTTCCTATATCTATATTGATTTGGGCACCCTTCAATTTCATCATATACCAAAGGTTCTATACTTTTCGCCCTAAATAGATTTAATACTTCGCTGTTCTTTGCCTTTAGCTGTTGTTCATAAGGTATTCCTTGATAAATACAGCCTCCGCAAAATTCATTATGTTTGCATATATCCATTAAAATATTTTTCTCCAATTTTCTTTTTAAAATTTACCGTATTTGCCATAAAACTGATTTTTAAACTCAAGGAACCTATCCTCTTCTATTGCCGTTCTAATTCCTGACATCATATTTATCAAAAAATGAAGATTGTGATTAGAAAGAAGCATTGCAGAAAGCATTTCATCTGCTTTAAAAAGATGTCTCAGATATGCTTTTGAATAATTCTTGCAGGTATAGCAATCACATTCTTTGTCAAGTGGTTCCCAGTCCTTTGTATACTGAGCATTTTTTATGTTTACTCTGCCGTGTGAAGTCATAGCGAGTCCATGTCTAGCTATTCTAGTCGGAAGAACGCAATCAAACATATCAATTCCTCGTTCAACTCCCTCAAATAAATAGTCGGGACTTCCAACACCCATAAGATATCTAGCTTTATCGGCAGGCAAATGATCAACACAATCATCGAGAATATCAAGCATCAAATCTTTTGGCTCGCCTACAGAAAGTCCTCCGATTGCATATCCCGGAAGGTCAAGTTCAACAATTTCTTCGGCACTTTGTTTACGAAGATCTTTGTACATTCCACCTTGCATAATTCCAAAGAGCGACTGTCTTTCGGTGTCCTTATGTGCCTCTTTGCAACGTTTTAGCCATCTTGTTGTTCTCTCCAAAGAGTCTTTTACATATACTCTATCCGCAGGATATGGTGCACATTCATCAAAAGCCATCATGATATCTGAACCCAAAGCATTTTGTATTTCAACAGCTTTTTCTGGAGTAAGCATATGTCTTGAACCATCAATATGCGATTGGAATTTTACACCTTCTTCTGTGATTTTTCTAAGTTTTCCTAAAGAAAATACCTGAAATCCACCACTATCTGTTAGAATAGCTCTATCCCAATTCATAAATTTATGAAGCCCACCAGCTTCCTTTATAACCTCATGCCCAGGTCTAAGATAAAGGTGGTAAGTGTTTGATAAAATTATATTTGCTCCCATTTCTTTGACTTCTTCGGGTCTCATTGCTTTAACTGTCGCTTGAGTGCCAACTGGCATAAAAACAGGGGTTTCAATATCACCGTGAGGTGTATGAATAGTCCCCCTTCTAGCTTTTGTTCTACTATCCGTTTTTTTTAACTCGTAAGTAACCGCGTGTTTCATTACGTATTTACCTTTCTATATATAATAAAAGTTTTATTTTATCCAAAATATGCCTCAATTGAGGCATATTAAAAGTTTATTAGTTATTTAATTAGCATAGCGTCGCCATAACTAAAGAATCTGTATTTTTTCTTTACTGCAACTTTATATGCTTCCAGTATAGAGTCCTTATCATAAAGTGCAGAAACCAGCATCAGCAAAGTTGATTTTGGCAAGTGAAAATTAGTAATTAATGAATCAATAATCTTGAATTTATATCCAGGATAAATGAATATCCCAGTATTTCCATGACCAACTTTTACTAGATATTTTCCACTTTTTTCGTCAAACTCAGCCGCGCTTTCTAGTGTCCTTGTTGAAGTTGTCCCAACAGAGACAATACGTCCACCTGCTAAAATCGTTTCATTTATAATATTAGCTGTTTCTTCATCAACAAAGTACTCCTCAAAATGCATTACATGTTCTTCTACTACGTCGCATTTAACTGGTCTAAACGTTCCAATTCCAACATGCAAAGTTACATATGCAATCTTAATTCCTTTTTCTTTGGCTTGTGCCAATATTTCTTCAGTGAAATGCAGTCCTGCCGTAGGCGCTGCTACTGAACCTTCTTCTTTACAATAAACAGTCTGATATCTATCTGTATCATCAGCTGTGGTTTCTCTGTCAATATATGGTGGAAGTGGCATTTTGCCTAGTTCTTCTAAGCGTTCAAGGAACACTCCTTCATATCTAAATTCCACAATTCTAGTTCCATCAGGGCCATAATCCAAAACTTCTGCCTCAAATAGTTTGTCTTTATCAGCTTCTGGATCTCCAAAACTAACTACATCTCCCGGTTTTAATCTTTTACCAGGTTTGACCATAGTTTCCCATTTGTCACCTTCTAATCTTTTTACAAGCAAGAATTCCACATGAGCTCCTGTCTCCTGTTTTATACCAAAAAGTCTAGCAGGTAATACCTTGGAATTGTTTAAAACAAGGCAATCTGTAGGTTTAAGGTAATTCAAAATGTCATAGAAGTGTCTATGTTCGATACCACCACTTTTTCTATCAAGTACCATAAGCCTAGAATCTTCTCTGTTCTCTGTAGGCTTTTGAGCTATTAGCTCCTTTGGTAAGTTATAATCAAATTCATCAATATTCATATATTTTATCTCCCATCAAAATTACAAAATCTTTTGTTGGGCATCCTCGATTTTTTCATTATCAAGTTCAAGACCTAAGTGTTTGTATCCTGCCTCGGATACTACTCTACCCTTTTGGGTTCTATAAAGAAGTCCTGTTTGTATCAAAAAAGGTTCATACACATCTTCGATAGTTACTCTTTCTTCTCCAATGGATGCTGCAATCGTGTCTATTCCAACAGGTCCACCGTTAAATCTTTCTATGATTGAAGAAAGTATTTCTCTATCCAGACGTTCAAGTCCAAGTTCATCAACACCTAATGCCTTTAAACCTTTTTTTGTGATGCCAATGTCTATTATACCATTTCCTTTGACTTGTGAAAAGTCTCTTATTCTTTTTAATATTCTATTTGCTACTCTAGGTGTCCCTCTTGCCCTTTTTGCCATTTCTACAAGCGATTCTTCATCAACATCTATATTCAGAATCCTTGCTGACCTTCTGAGAATTTCTTTTAGTTCGTCAATTGTATAAGTTTCAAACTTGCTGATTACTCCGAATCTATCCCGAAGTGGTGCAGACAAACTGCCCGCTCTAGTTGTTGCCCCAATTAACGTAAATTTTGCAAGGTCAAGTCTTATGGATCTTGCCGATGGCCCTTTACCAATTATTATATCCAGTGCATAGTCTTCCATGGCTGAATACAATACTTCTTCAACTGATCTATTTAATCTGTGGATTTCATCTATAAAAAGTACATCATTCTCATTTAGGTTTGTTAGAATGGCAGCCAAATCACCGGCCCTCTCAATTGCTGGTCCCGATGTGATTTTTATTTCAACATTAAGTTCATTGGCAATAATCCCAGCCAAAGTGGTTTTGCCAAGTCCAGGAGGCCCATAGAACAAAACGTGGTCAAGTGGCTCGCCTCTCAGTTTTGCAGCTTCTATAAAAACCTTTAAGTTATCCTTGGCATTACATTGTCCAATATAATCGCACAAATTCTGCGGTCTAAGGTTTGTCTCTGTATTTTCCTCCCCTAGCCCAGCATTTGTAGATGTTACTCTGTCATTTTCTGTGTCAAACATTTTTTGCCTCCGTTACCATTTTGTATAAGGCTAATCGACAAGCATATGAAAGTCATTTCACACTTGTTCACTGCCTAAAATAGATCTTTTAGAGCCTGCTTAATATAACCTTCGCTGCTCAAATTGTCCGCTTTTACTTTTCCAATTGCCGTAACTGCTTCTGATTTGGTGTAACCCAGTGCCATAAGAGCAGCTATTGCCTCACTCTTTTCGTCGTTAAATGGTAATTGTTCAATATCCCCATCAAAGCTTTCACCATCAAAAGTGCCTACTTTGTCTTTTAGTTCCAATATCAATCTTTCCGACGTTTTTTTACCGATACCATTGGCCGCAGAGATTGCCTTAACATCTCCTAGGGCTATGGATCGTTTAAGTTCCATAGGCGCCAAAGTGGACATAATGGACATACCCGCTTTTGCTCCAACGCCATTTACTGTTATCAAAAGCTCAAATAGTTCAAGATTCTCTTTATCGTGAAACCCATACAAGCTGACATCGTCTTCTTTTACTATCATCGATGTATAAACTTTTACCGTTGCACCTTCTAGGTTTCTATATATAGGTGAGTTGGCTGGAACGAATACTTCAAAGCCAATTCCCGAATTTGTCTCTATTATCACCGAGCCTTTTAGCCCTGGATGATATGTACCTTTAAGAAATCTAATCATTTATGTCTATCTCCTCAAATTCATTCTATTATTATAGTTAGCAGAATGTCCATGACATATGGCTGCCGCTAGTGCATCGGCAGTATCGTCGGGTTTTGGGACTTCTTCTAAGTTCAAAACTGCCTTAACCATGGCTTGTATCTGCTTCTTGTCTGCTCTGCCGTATCCAACTAATGCTTGCTTTATCTGTAATGGCGTGTATTCGCCGATTTTTAGTCCACCATTGGCGCAAGCAAGAACCGCAACTCCACGAGCTTGTCCTACCATAATTGCTGTCTTTGCATTATTATTAAAAAACAATTCTTCAATTCCCGCTTCATCTGGCTTATATTCTTCTATAATGCTAGTTAATTGGCTATATAAATGTTGTAATCTTGCCGGCATTTCCATTTTGGAATCCGTAGTTATAGCACCATAGCAAACCGTTGAAAAGTGGTTACCTTTTAAGTCTAATATACCATATCCTAATATGGCATATCCCGGGTCAATTCCTAATATTCTCATGAAATTCTCCATCTTCTTTTATATTGAATATTTTATCACACAAACATATGTTTGTCTATATTTTTCAATTAAACGTTTGTCCTTTATAATTGCCCGTTTGTTTGTTAATTTTCTCCAGTAAAATAGGAGTAGAATTTTTTCTACTCCCATAGTCGATTAACAACCTTCTTCAAATTCATCAGAGTGATGACAACGTAAAACTGTAATTAAATGTAGTAATTGTGGCGAATTATTATTATATTCTTCTTCATTAACTCCTCGTAACAAACTCAATTTATTTGATATGAAGTCGCTATTAGTTTCATAGTATCCGGTATTTTTATCCATATATATAAAAATCGTATCCCTATTGTTAATTTCGTTATACAAATCTTTACTTCTATTGTTTTTTAGTACTTTAACAAAGATTGGTTCAGCTTTTGA
>JAVXAG010000080.1:0-8686 GCA_036660615.1 Anaerovoracaceae bacterium | reverse complement strand
AAATTCAGGGTGGACAAACCTTAGATAATACAAGTTTCAATATTAGTATAGCAAAGGCTAGTACACCTAATACTGATTTGAGATATTTAAAGTTGAATGAATTTCAAGATGAATCTAACGCAACTTTTTTAACCACTGATAATACAATTAATATAACCATTCCTCAGGCGTATGTCAAAGATAAGATGATTCAAATAGGGTATAGGACAAAAATTACTCAAAAAAACAGACCAATATTTCATAATAATTCAAAAGCCACATATACTTTGACTGGCGAAGAACCAATAACTTCTATAGATAATATAGGAGTTAAGAATACCAGTGCTAATACAGGTATTACTGGAACAAAACAAGGCGAATTGAAAATACTCAAGGTGATAACAGGTACAGAAACACCTATAGAAGGTGTAAAATTTGTGCTTAAAAGAAAGGATAATACACAAATAAATAATGCTACTTCTATAACACTGACAACGGATAAAGATGGTATTGCGAATGTAAAAGGCTTACCAGATGGGGAGTATTCATTTAAAGAAACTTATGCACCTGAGTGGGTAAAATTTGATCCTACTAGTGCGACATCAAATACATTCACAATTTTAAGTGACGCCAAAGAGGGAATTTATAAAATGGTTGAAAACCCTATAAAGACAGTAGATATTACAGTAGCGAAAAAATGGTGGGGGAAAAATACCGATTCTAAATCTGCAACAATTAATTTATTGGCAGATGGGATAGAGGTTGACAGTATAACCAAGATAGGCTCAAAATGGGAATACATTTTTAAAGATATGCCTGTATACAACACTGAAACAGGAAAAGAAATTACATATAAAGTGACAGAAGATCATATCGTAGGATATAAATCAGAAGTAGGATTTAATGAGAAATTAAACAAATTTTTTGTAACTAATACAGAACTTAAGGATATTACAGTAAATAAAGTTTGGGTTGGAAAAGCTGGAACTTCTGCAACAGTTAACCTTTTTGTAGTTTATAACACAAAGAGTTCACAAATTGACAGCTTTAAATTAAGTAAGGATAACAATTGGACGCATACATTTAAAGATCTTCCAACTAACTTTCATGGCGAGCCTTATAGCTATTATGTAACCGAGGATCAAATTGATGGATACAAAAGTGAGAGAACTTGGAGTAAGGAGAATGGCTTTACATTTACAAATACCCAAGATGGCTACGTTCCAAGCCCAGATCCAATACCACTACCACCAGATCCAAAACCACCACTACCACTACCTAGCCCTAATCCAGACCCAATAATCACCCCAAGTTTGGAGACGGTTTCTATACCAGTTATAAAGAATTGGGTAGGTAAAGTAGGCAGCGGAGCTGATATGAGATTGTTAGCAAATGGAACAGAAATCCAGAAGATAACTCTTAATGAAGTTAACCAATGGAAACACATATTTGCTGATTTGCCAAAATATGACAAAACGACAGGACGTGAGATAGTATATACTCTATCTGAAGTTCCAGTAGATGGATACAATACAGTAATTACCGGAGATAGTAAAATTGGATTTACTGTAACAAATACTACTACAGACAAAGTATCCGTTGGTGTGACGAAGCAGTGGGTAGGAAAAGCGAAAGCTAGTATAATTGTCAACATTTTTGCAGATGGTAAAAAAATAGAGAGCAAAGCATTGAGCAAAGATAATGGCTGGCAGCACACATTTACAAATCTTCCTCAGTATAAAGATGGAAAGAAAATAAAGTACACAATAAGCGAAGATGAAATAACTGGATATGACGTTCGAATTACAGGTGATGTAAACTCAGGATTCATAATCGAAAATACAGAAGTGGAAAAATTACTAAATAACTATAAAGATATAGAAAATCCTAAAACAGGAGATCCTTCCAATTTATTTGGCTATGGAGTATTGTTGATTATGGCAGGAATGGGAGTAATCCTAGTTACAAGAAGAAAGAATAAATCGAAGTAACATAAATACGACCAATTTGGCTCGCACAGGCACTATGCTTTGTGCGAGCTTTTTTAGAATACAAGAAATTACTATAAAACCATTGACCTTTGGTGACCAAAAGTTTATTCTAATAAAGAGGGGTTTCCCCAGAAGGAGGAGAAAATTATGTTCAGAACAATGAGATCAGAAAAAAATGCGACATCATATAAAGAAGCAGAGGCAATGTTAAGAGAAGCAACTCATGGGGTTTTATCTGTGCATGGTGATGAAGATTATCCATATGGAGTACCAATAAGCTTCGCCTACGAAGATGGGAAGATATATTTTCATGGGACTTCTGACGGAAGCCATAGAATCAATTCAATAAAAAAGAATCCAAGAGTTTCATTTTGTGTTGTTACTCAGGATAATATTTTGCCAGAGAAATTCAATACACTATACAGAAGTGCAATAGCTTTTGGAACTGCAAGAGTTTTGACAAACCCAGAAGAAAAGGCGAAGGCAATGGACGTTATACTTCGAAAATATTCTAAAGATTATCTTGAAAGTGGCAGAAAATATGCAGAAAATGACGATGCAAGATTTTGCGCAGTAGAGTTAACCATAGAACATTTGACTGGAAAGGCTGGGAACTAATTTGAAAATTTCACAATTATTTAATCAAGATAAAACTGTTTTTTCATTCGAGGTATTTCCTCCAAAGAGAGACGGTTCAATAGAAACAATATACAACACACTGGACCAATTAAAATGCCTAGAACCTGATTTTATCAGTGTTACATACGGTGCCAGTGGTAGTTTGGCTGACAACGCAACTTGCGAGATTGCATCAGCAATAAAAGGAAAATATGGTATAGAATCAGCAGCCCATTTAACCTGTGTAAATTCCACGAAAGAGGAAGTTAACCAAGTATTAAAAAGGTTAAGAGAAAACAACGTTGAAAACATTCTTGCACTTCGTGGCGATTTGGTTCCTGAAGTTGCTCCAAAAGATGAATTTGAACACGCTAGTGATTTGATTACATTTATTAAAGAGAGTGATTACGATTTTGGTATATCCGGAGCTTGTTACCCAGAAGGGCATATGGATAGCAAAAATAGAATAGAGGATATTATTAATCTAAAGAAAAAAGTAGATGCTGGAGCAGAACACCTTATTTCACAATTGTTCTTTGACAACAATGTCTTTTATGATTTCGTGGAAAAAGCTAGAATAGCAGGAATAACAGTTCCAATAGAAGCCGGAATTATGCCGGTGATAAACAAAAAACAGATTGAAAGAATGGTGTCGCTTTGCGGTGCTAGTCTTCCATCAAAATTTACAAAGATGATGCAAAGGTATGAGAATAAACCAGATGCAATGAGGGATGCGGGAATTGCTTATGCTATAAACCAAATTGTTGACCTTGTATCAAATGGAGTGGATGGAGTGCATCTCTACACCATGAATAATCCATATATTGCAAAGAAAATAAGCGAAAGTGTTAGTTCATTATTATAAAGGAGAGTGCGTGATTGTGAGGAACTTATTAGAGAAGGAATTTGTTATACTAGATGGTGCCGTAGGAACAGAGATTCAAAAGATGGATGTTGAAGTAGGAAATCTACCGGAAACTCTGAATTTCACTCATCCAGAATTGATTATTGACTTACATAAAAAATACATTGAAGCAGGTGCAGATATAATCTACGCTACTACTTTTGGTGTAAATCGATATAGAGCAAAAGATAGCGGTTACACTTATGTTCAACTAATAGAAAAAGCTATTGAAAACGCTAAAATTGCTACTGCTGGAACTGATGTTTTGATTGGTCTTGATATTGGGCCTGTTGGGAAACTACTTGAACCAAACGGTGAATTGCCTTTTGAAGAAGCATACGAAGTGTTCAAAGAATTGGTGATTGCAGGAAAAGATGTTGATTTGATTGTGATAGAAACAATGACAGACCTTTATGAGATGAAAGCTGCGCTACTTGCAGCAAAAGAAAACTCAGATAAACCTGTATTTTGTACCATGTCCTTTGAGGAAAACGGAAGAACTTTTACTGGGACGGGAATTCCATCAATGGCACTTACATTAGAAGGCCTTGGTGCCGATGCAATAGGTTTTAACTGCTCTCTTGGACCAGCAGAACTGTATCCACTAGTAGAAGAACTTGCAAAATGGACAACGTTGCCTATTATAGTAAAAGCAAATGCAGGTTTACCAGATCCAAAAGAAGGAAAATACATGGTGACAGCAGATGAATTTGTGGACTATACAGAAAAGCTTATTCCTCTTGGGGTAAAAATAATTGGTGGATGCTGTGGAACAACTCCAGAGTTTATAGAAGAATTGTCAAAGCGTTTTTCCAATAAAAAATATGAGAAGCAATGTCCTGAAATTCCGGCAGCAGTATGCACAGCCGAAAAAACGGTTGTGATAGATAGACCAAGAATTATCGGCGAAAGGATAAATCCTACTGGTAAGAAAAAACTAAAAGAAGCTCTTAAATCAGGTGATATGGATTATATTTTGTCACAGGCTGCTGATCAGGTAAGAGATGGGGCTCAAATTCTTGATGTAAACGTTGGTGTTCCAGGGATTGACGAAGAGATGGTTATTGTAAAAGTTGTTAAAGCTTTGCAAGGAATTACGACGACACCTCTTCAAATAGATTCAAACGACCCAAAAGTCATAGAAGCCGCCCTTAGAGTTTATAGTGGTAAAGCAATTGTAAATTCTGTTAACGGAGAGGAAGAGTCGCTAAATACAATACTTCCTATTGTAAAAAAATACGGCGCTTCAGTAGTGGGTCTTACACTAGATCAAGAAGGAATACCAAAGACCGTTAGAAAACGTGTGGATATTGCTAGAAAAATATTGGATAGGGCTATTGATTTAGGTATAAAAAAAGAAGATGTATACATTGACTGCTTGACGCTTACAGTATCGGCAGAACAAGACAATGCAAAAAATACTTTAGAAGCAATTGCACAAATTAAAAACCAACTAGGACTAAAAACTGTTTTAGGAGTTTCAAACATTTCATTTGGACTACCAAACAGAGAAATAATAAATCACAATTTCTTGCAAATGGCATTAACCAGTGGACTAGATTTACCAATTATGAACCCTGGCGCAATAGAAATGGTTGAGGCTGTTTATGTCCATAATTTGATTATGAACATTGACAAGGGCGCAACGGAATATATATTCAAATACAAAGATGTTGTGAAAAACCATGAAACTCAAGCATATAATTCAGAAATAACTTTAGTTGAAATGGATAAATTGTCTTATGCTATAGAAAACGGTTTACAAAAAGACTGTAAGGAGATAATAGCAAAAGAATTGGAAACAAGAGAACCAATGGATATAATCAATAATACCCTGATTCCTGTTTTGGATAAAGCAGGTAGAGATTTTGAAACGGGTATATCATTTATTCCACAACTTATGCTATGCGCTAGCACTGCACAAGTGGCATTTGATGTAATCAAAGAAAAATTGCATTCAGGGAATAAAGAAAATGTTTCTAAAGGAAAGGTAGTCATTGCAACGGTAAAAGGGGATATTCATGATATAGGAAAAAACATCGTCAAGGTGATTCTGGAGAACTATGGGTTTACAATAATCGACCTAGGTAAAGACGTTGAACCTGAAGTGATTTTGGAATCTGTCAAAAAAAATGACGTAAACCTTCTCGGTTTGAGCGCACTTATGACTACTACTCTGAAATCAATGGAGCAGACTATTAATTTGGTTAAGGCAGAAATGCCTAATTGTAAAATTATGGTTGGTGGAGCTGTTTTGACTGATGAATATGCAAAACAAATTAATGCGGATTTCTATGTAAAAGATGCTAAACAGTCAACAGACGTAGCAAAAAAGGTACTTTTTGAGGAAAACTAAATGCAGTTTTCATTCCAATAATAATAGATAAAAATAAGGAGCAGATACATATTGACTAATGTCAGTGTGTATTGCTCCTTTTTTGAAAGGTCAGCGTTATTAGTTGTCCTTATTTAGATATTCTAAATACTTTATTATTGTACCAGTGCAATCGAATTTATTTTTCTCCGACAATCCCATGTAAATTATCTGTGAGTTAGGTAGCTTTTCTTGGATTACAGAGCAGGCAGTGGCCGGTACTGAATCTACTAATTCCATTGTATCACCAGAATACATTCTATATGCGGAAGAGATTGAAGTAATAAAGGTTGAATCTTCTGGACTGTTCCATTTATTAATTGTTGATTCCTGCTTATATTTTGCATCGCAAAGGCTACAAATAGTTTCCAATGATTGGCTGATTTCTGTTAAGTTAGAGTCAGTCAAACTGTTGGCGGAAACTCCAATTGTGTATTTACCTTTTGCAAATTTTATTGAGCCAACGCTGGCAATAGAAACTATGTCACCGTTATCATCTTTGTAATAAACTCCATCTAAAATCGTATAAAGCAAACTTACAAAATTATCATTGTCATTTGAGGCCAAAACTTTTTTTGGTGTATCTACTTTTTCGTAGGTATAGGTAAAGTTTTCGTGATCTTCTCTATTACTATCCTCAAAAGTTTCTATGACATTATCCATGCGACTAATAAATTTGTCTATATCATTTTCATTTATCACTACTGTCATTGAGGCATCTTTTGCATAAGTTGTAGCTGAACTACCACCGTTAAATTTGGACAACTCATAAATCAATGAATTTGTCTTGAAATATGCAAGCAAATCGCCTAAGGCTTTTATTGGATTTGGGTAGCTAGTAATTTTTGTATCTGGAATTCCACCATTTAAGCCTTCAATTTTTATTTTGTAAGCAACGTCATTCTTTGGTTTCACATAGTCTGCATCATGTGACAGGGTGTATGTGGCCATTGCGCTACTGTTGTTAGAAACTAGCTTTTTTGTTGATTGACCAAGGCAAATAACTTTTGTATCTTTGGCAAAATAGCTATCGCTTAGTTTGGATACGCCAGCAAAATCACGATCAGGTTCACAAGTAAATATTACTTTTAGTGGACCATTGGTCTTGGAATTTTTGGCAATAAACAACGCAGAAGCAATTGCAGTAACATTATTTTCGAGACGATTAGGATCAAATGAACACTGTACAACAGTTGGGCTTACGTTCTCGTAGCCTTCGCTTGCTTTTACGCTCATTATGACATTGTGATATTCGTCGTATTTAACTTTGACACCTTTTGATTTTCCCCAGTTATATAAATAATCACTAACGGCAATACTATCGTTTAGTGTGCCAAGTGAATCGTTAAGATCTGTTTCATATGCAAGCATTTTATCTTCTATAATTGTTGATAAATCTTCTCCTTTTTCCCCACAACTCATTAGAGAGAAAGTAGAAACAATCATAACAATTACTAGTATTAATGATGTGACTTTTCTCATTTCTTTGTTTCCCCTTTATTATTTTTAAAATATTATCATTTTACTGTTTATTTCCTTGTAAAAATCATATATAATGATACCATAAAACACGGAGAATTCATAGGAGAAAAAAATCATGGAGTCGAAAAATTTATTTTTAAGAGAAACTATATTTGAAGATTGCAGGTACTTTGCCGATTGGGAAGTAACACCTGAGGTGACTCGCTTTTTTACAATAGACGAAGAAAGGTCATATCAAGATGTTGTGACTGAATTTGTAAGGTACGGAATGGACCCATCGAAGATGCAATTTACTATCGTCTCAAAAATAGGCGATATACCTATTGGAAAAATATATCTTAGCAGGATAAATAGAAATGAAGATTCTTTGGATATAACCAGAATTTACATTGCTGACAAAGATCAAAGAGGCAAGGGTTATGGTGAAGAAGCACTGAGAATGATATTAGAATATGCATTCATTAATTTGCATATGGAAAGAGTGACTCTTGACCATTTCACTGGAAACAAGATTGCTGCTGATCTTTACCAAAAGGTAGGTTTCCAATATGAAGGTATTATGAGAAACGCAGGAAAGAAAAACGGTAAATACGTTGATCTTCACTTAATGTCAATGCTTAGAGCTGAATACTACGATAAAATTCACGCAAAATAAGCAGGATACTGATATAACAGTTTTAGATAAAAAATAGTTTTGGATAAAAGCCTTGGCGGAAGTTAGGGCTTTTTATTATGTCATTAGAATGATTATGGTAAAACATTAATTTCAGAAAATAGATCAAGATATGTTGAAAACCCGCTAATTTTTCCAGCAAAAAATTAATTCCCTGATTTGCTCACAGAATCGCTCAAAAATCCTCGCCAGTGAGCAGATTCCATCTGAGCGGCTGTGAATAACTGGATGCTATGTCGACATATGACAAAAGATACCAATATATGGGCATAAACTGTTGCAAATGCAACAGAACCGATGGGGGATTTGCCGGCTAATGGCCCAAAACCCTATTTTTTTGAAAAATCTGCTCACTGGGACACTATTTTTTGCGATTCTGTGAGCAAATTCAGATTTTATTTTTTTCGGGCCTTATTTACAGCGATAAGTGATAATGATTCTCATTATCAGTTTTGCGCAAAGCTTTAATCCTAGATTCGGCAACGATTTCGTACAATGCCTATTGATTTTACATATATTACCATACAAATTGACCCAATCAACAAGAATCCCCCAAATATCTGGATTTCGCAATCTTTCGGGGGATGTCCATAACAATATGGGTTAATTGAAACATTAATTCCCTGATTTGCTCACAGAATCGCTCAAAAATCCTCGCCAGTGAG
>JAVXAG010000079.1:0-8745 GCA_036660615.1 Anaerovoracaceae bacterium | reverse complement strand
AGGAACAAAAAAGAGCCAAGTACAATTTAGGTACTTAGCTCTTTTTTGTTATTTTATTCTCTTTTTTGTTTTAGGATTTAATAGGTATCGGATTAATTAACGCATCATTCTTTCTTGATACTTGAAGTCTGAAATTAAATCGTCAAGGATTGAATATTGTTCTCTAATATATTTGTCAACGTCTTCTCTAGCGAAATCAGCTTTTTCTTTGATTCCATATTGCATCATCATATCTGATAACATTGTGAATCTTTCTTTACCGTCTGCGTGACGCATTACATCGTGTGCATTTGCTTCATTAAAAGCCTTTGCTAATAATTCTTTGTTCATATCTACACCTCCATATGTGTTTGTAGTTTTCTTTTTAACTACATAAGTTCTATTTGATACTTATTAAAGCAATATGCGTGCCAACATTTCATTATTTTGGAAAAAACTTTATAAACGTTGGTATTTGAACCCTATTGCCGTATTGATAAAGAAAGATAAAACTTGCAGTTTGAGAAAAAAAGTCGTTTTTGAACCAAAAATGGGTTTTTAGAAGAAAAATCATACCATAAATGAACTTTCCAAAGGAGAAAAAATAGTGTATAATGACATAAGTGAAAGAAAAAAAGAGGAGGGTTACCCGAATGGATATAGATAAACTATTGGTTGAGCATCCGATAATTCAGAATATGGTTAACGGTGAAGAGGTTTTTTGGCTAAATAACAACGTTTCTATGGAGGCGGAGTTCCCTTTTGGTGGGGAAGACATTAACGATGCAGAAACTAGATTGGCTAGGTTCGCACCATACATAGAAAGGGTTTTTCCGGAGACAAAAGAGTCAAAAGGCATAATTGAGTCAAATTTGGTTGAGATACCAAAGATGAAAGAAGCCCTTGAAAAAGATGCAGAAAAAGAAATACAAGGCAGACTATTTTTGAAATGCGACAGCCATTTACCAGTATCGGGTTCCATAAAAGCGAGAGGTGGTATTTATGAGGTACTGAAGTTTGCGGAAAAAGTTGCAATGGATAGAGGAATGCTGACAGCTAAAGATAACTATGAAATTTTGGCGGAGAGCAGATTTAAGAAACTTTTTTCAGAATACAGTGTGGCAGTAGGCTCTACTGGAAACCTTGGACTAAGCATAGGTATAATAAGTGCAAAATTAGGATTTAAAGTTACTGTACATATGTCATCAGACGCTAGACAATGGAAAAAAGATTTGCTTAGACAAAAGGGCGTTGTGGTTATTGAATATCCTGACGACTACCAAAAAGCAGTTGCTGAAGGAAGAAAAGAGGCGGCTTTGGACCCAACCTGTCATTTTGTAGATGATGAGGGTTCACAGGACTTATTCCTTGGATATGCCGTTGCTGGCAACAGAATAGTAAAACAGTTCAAAGAAAATAATATTTTGGTAGATGAAAATCATCCGGTATTTGTATATATTCCATGTGGAGTTGGTGGAGCACCTGGTGGAGTAACCTTTGGATTAAAGGAAGCTTTTGGCAAAAACATTCACTGTTTCTTTGCAGAACCAACTCATGCACCATGTATGACACTTGGATTGATTTCAGGTCTTAACGATGAAATCGCCGTTGGAGATATTGGACTTGACGGAAAAACTGCAGCAGACGGATTAGCAGTAGGAAGACCATCAAAACTAGTTGGGAGTATTATGTCTACACTTCTTGATGGGTGTTTTACAATAAATGATGAAAACTTATTCCCATATCTTGCAGAACTTGCAGATAGAGAAGACATATATATCGAACCATCTGCGTGTGCCTCATTTATAGGGCCACAACATGTGATAAATGCAGAAGGTTATCTAATCAAAAATGATTTAAAGGATAAATTAAAAAATGCTACCCATATTATCTGGGCTACAGGTGGAAGTATGGTTCCACAAGATGAAATGACAGCATATTACAATATGGGAAAATAAAAGTACATAAAAAAGGAGCCCTTTTGGAAAAGTCAATTGTTTGACGGTGACTTTGCCTATAAGGAGCTCCTCTTATAATTAAAAACGATCACTATGATTTAAGAGTCCGCGGAGAAAACCACCTTGGACTTTTTTCTTTTTGTCAACTGGTGGAGTGGCTTTTGGTGTTTTGACTATATCATCATAATATATTATTGAACCATAAAAATCTTCTTTAGACGAATGGATTATGGCATATGAGCCTTGGGAACCATCCCTTGGCATAGACAAACTACCGGGATTTATCATGTATATCCCATTATTTTCTTCGAAGATTGGTTTGTGAGTGTGACCAAAGATTGCAGCAATACAATTTTTTTCTGCAGCAGTGTAATATATTTTGTCATAGGAAAAATTAACATTTTGCATATGACCATGAGTTACATATATTTGCCCATAAGGGGTGTCAACTATTTTATAATCATCATCGCTGTATGAACCGTCGGAGTTGCCTTTTACAGTAATAACATCTACTCCAAAATAGTCGCCTAAGTTAATAGCATCTCTGTCATAATCACCACAATGAATTATCAAATCAATATCCGTTAACCCTTCAAAGACTTCAATAGCCTTGGAAAGCATCCCATGAGTATCGCTTATTACAAATATTTTCATCTTTTGTTCTCCTAACTTTCATACTTTTGTTAATTATAGCATAAGTTAGGGTGGTTTTCATAGAAAAACAAATGATTGTATGATAAAATGTTGCTGAGAGTTATGGAGGCGGTTATGCTACGTGAAATAAGAAAAAAGCTGGTTATTTTAGATAATCGAAAACCTTTTACAGAAGAAGCAAGGGTTTACTTAGAAGAAGTAGAAAAAATTGATTGGATTTACATGAACCTGAAATTTACGGGGAGTAATTTGACAAAAACAGACGTAGAAACAATATTGCAAGGTGAGTGCATATTGACGGCTAGTGTCAACGATCATATTATGATTGATATCTTGGATAACCTAAGGAAACTGATTTATTCCTGCAGGGATATGCAGGAAGATTTGTGTTTGAAAACTTTGGATAAAATTTACGGAATTATAACCCAAGGCAAAGAACAGAAAATGCCCATAAATGCGGAAATAGATAGTGAATTAAAGAAGCTTTTTAGATGGTTAAGTGACGATATGGAAAATATGGATCCTATCAAAAGAGCTGCGGAGATTCATAATAGATTGATTTGGATTTTCCATTTTGATGAGCATGGAGAATTGGTGGCTAGAACAGCGATGTTCTATTATCTAGTAAGACTTGGGCTGCCGATATGCAATTTAAACTTTTCATACAAAGAGTATTGTCAAATAACAATGGATTATTTGAGAACGCAAAAAGATGAAATATTATACAATGGATTAATCCGCTTTATATATAATAAATTAGAGGTAATGCTTCAAGTTACCAATTATTAAAAAAGAGGTGCTTATGTTTTACCACCAAAAGCACCTTTTTTTCGTATATGGTTAAATATTATATGGCTATGTGTTATATTGCTGTAACGGCACCGTCAAATAGTTTTAGCTTTACAGCTCCGTTATTGTTTGCAGCAACTTTTGCGGTTGCGATTACTTCGTCGGTCTTTACATTAACCTCTTCGCAGATATATGATAATACCTGGGCAACGCCGTCATGATTGAATTCCTTGCCGTTGACCACAGTAGGTTCACCGTTCTTTACTGAGATTTCCAAATATGTTGGGCAATCAGTTGTTATAGTTTTTAACATTTTATATTCCTCCTGAAAATTATTTATGTTCAATTTATTCAATAAAGAATAAATATTTAATTTATGTTATAATTATACACGTTATAGAAGAGATGTCAAGGGGGAAAATAAATTATTTTTTTCTGTATTTATCACGTAAAATGAGTTATAGTAATAGTAGGTAACTAATGGGAAAACGTTTGGAGAAAAACAATGAAACAAAATTTCGGAAATAAGTATATTAAAACAGGAATAACCATATTTGTTGCAGGGGCAGCACTAATATTGTTTTATGGATTTGTAAACAATTTTAATGTAGTATCTCAGGCACTCAGTGTAATAGTTGGAATACTTTCACCTTTTGTATACGGAATGGTATTGGCATATTTATTATGTCCTATTTATAATGGAACGGTGAGAGTAACATATCGCCTTTGGAAT
This sequence comes from Anaerovoracaceae bacterium, assembly GCA_036660615.1. Classification (GTDB taxonomy): domain Bacteria; phylum Bacillota; class Clostridia; order Peptostreptococcales; family Anaerovoracaceae; genus JAVXAG01. The sequence continues at coordinate 4,632 of JAVXAG010000079.1, read as the reverse complement.
GGGGCAATAAAAAAGAAAAAGAATGCATTGTGTTTTGCCAGAGTTATTGGAACCATATCTGCATTGTTATTTTTGATAATAATTTTGGGTGGGTTCTTGTGGATGGTAATACCCGAATTGATATCAAGTATAATAGGGATAATACAAGTATTGCCTTCTAGGATAAACAATGTATTGGAATGGGCAGATTCTAGCATTAATCAGCATCCAGAGATGGTAAATGCCTTTGGTGGAGCACTGACCGATGCAACGGACAATTTGGTTGAATGGGCACAAAAAGAATTTATTCCAGGAACAGCGGATTTTATGAGTGGAGTATCTCAGGGAATAGTTGGAACTTTGACAGCTGTAATGAATGTGTTTATAGGTATAATAGTTAGTGTATATGTATTAAATAGTAAAGAAAAGTTCAAAGCCCAAACAAAGAAATTTATATTGGCTACAACAAAGAAGGAAACAGCTGAAGAAATATTTTCCTTTGGAGCTTTTACTAATAAAACCTTCGGTGGATTTATCAATGGAAAGATAATAGACTCAATAATTATTGGAATACTGTGTTTCATTGCGATGAATGTACTTAAACTGCCTTTACCAATGTTAATAAGTGTAATAATAGGATTGACCAATGTGATTCCTTTCTTTGGACCATTTATTGGAGCAATACCTGCCACTTTGATAATATTCTTGATCAGTCCAAAACAAGCAATATATTTCTTGTTGATGGTATTAGTATTGCAACAACTTGACGGTAATGTTATTGGGCCAAAGATTTTAGGCGGAACTACAGGCATTGCAAGTTTCTGGGTAATGTTTGCGATAATTGTTGGTGGAGGGCTATTCGGATTTATTGGAATGATTTTGAGTGTTCCGTTCTTCGCAGTGTTCTACTATTATATGAGTAAATATATAAAGAAGAGATTGGCAAAAAAAGAACTTGCAGTTGAGACGATTGACTACGAAGATTTTAGTAAATACAATATTGACAAGGAGGAAGTGCTTAAATGATAATCTATGAAAATGTAGATATGAAAAAATATACGTCTTTTAAGGCTGGTGGAAAAGCCAAGAAAATGATTATACCACAAAATGAAGAGGAACTTTCTCTGGCATTGAGGGAGTTAGCTGAAAAGAAAGAAAAGCATATTATGTTAGGTAACGGTTCAAATACCTTGATTACAGATGATGGATATGATGGAACTGTTATAAAACTGGGAGATGAGTTCTCCAAAATAGAGATTGACCAGACCAGAATCAAAGTGGGCAGTGCAGCACTTATGTCGGTTGTGGCAAAAGAAGCATTGGCAGTAGGACTTACTGGGTTCGAATTTGCCAGTGGAATTCCAGGAAGTATCGGTGGCGCAGTTTTTATGAATGCCGGTGCTTATGGTGGAGAGATGAAAGACATAGTTGAGTCGGTAAAAGTGGTTCCAAAAGAAGGCGGAGAAATCAAGATTTTCACTGCTGATAAACTGGAACTTTCATATAGACATAGCATTTTTGAAGAAACTGGCGATATTGTAACAGAGGTTGTCCTAAAACTTCAGCCAGGTGACTGCAAAGAAATTGCTGCAAAGATGTCGGAGTTGACTAAAAAAAGAAATACTAAACAGCCTGTGGCATATCCAAGTGCAGGTAGTTTTTTTAAGAGACCGGAAGGTAATTTTGCGGGCAAATTAATTGAAGATGCCGGACTAAAAGGGTTGACAGTAGGGGGAGCACAAGTATCTTCCCTACACAGTGGCTTTATTATTAATATAGGCAACGCAACAGCTACAGATATTTTGGAGCTGATGAAGTTGGTTCAAAACGTAGTCTTTGACAAATTTGACGTAATGCTTGAACCGGAGGTACGAATTGTATAGGGAGAATATCGACGAATATAGAATGGTTTATGACTACCATACCCATACGGTTTTTTCTCATGGAAAAGGGTTAATTGAGGATAATGTAAAGGATGCAATACAGAAAAATCTTAAAGCAATTGCAATTACTGATCATGGCCCTGGCCATTTGACTTATGGAATCAAGAGAGATGCCATACCGGTAATGCGAAAAGAGATTGACAGGCTAAAGCCTCTTTACCCAAATATTGAGATCTATCTTGGTGTTGAAGCTAACATCGTGGCAAAAGGGAATTATTTGGACATAACAAAAGAGGAATATGGTTTATTTGATTTTGTTAATGCAGGTTATCATTACGGGATTCTAAACGGATACTGTATTGGGAACTGGCTATCAGCTCATATTTCTATGCCAAAGGGTTTTAACAAGAATTTGTGCATAAAGAATACTGATATGGTGGTCAAAGCACTTTATGAAAACGATATAAAGGTTTTGACTCATCCTGGTGACAAGGGACCTTTTGATATTGGTGAAATAGCAAAGGCGTGTGAAGAGACTCACACTTTGATGGAAATAAGTACTTGGCATGATCATTTGACTGTTGACGAAATAAAGATAGCGGCAAAGACAGATGTGGAATTTATTATTAGCAGTGACGCTCATGTACCAAACAGAGTAGGTACGTATTTGGGTGGCATAGAAAGAGCAATGGATGCAGGTCTTGATCTTAGCAGAATTGTTAATATCGAGAAAATTTAGGAGGCACCAGAAAATGGAAGTTGTAATAATAACAGGCTTATCAGGGGCTGGAAAGACAAACGCGGCAGACTGGTTTGAGGATCAGGGATATTATTGTGTGGACAATATGCCACCGGCACTAATAAAAAATTTCATAGATTTAACGGTCTTTTCTAATAAGCAGATAACTAAGGCGGCTTTTGTAGTTGACGTTAGGGGCGGAGAATTCTTTACGGATTTGAATCAGTGTTTGAATTATTTGAACAGGGCTGATGGTGTCATATGTAAAATTGTTTTTATTGAGGCATCTGATGAAACTTTGATTAGGCGATATAATGAAACTCGTAGAAATCACCCACTTACTGCTGCGGCAACCACCAGGGATGTCATTGAAGAGGAACGCGTGAAACTTGCGGAGCTGCGGGAACGTGCAAACTATATTATTGACACTACCAATATGAAGGTGGCAGAGTTTAAAGAGGAAATGGAAAAGCTATTCGTCAATTCAAAAGGTGAAAGCTCGTTTTCAATTAATGTTGGCTCTTTTGGGTACAAGCATGGATTGCCACTGGAAACTGACTTGGTTCTTGATGTAAGGTTTATTCCTAATCCTTACTATATTCCAAGTTTAAAAAAATTGACTGGAAACAATAAAAAAGTATCTCAATATGTGCTAAAACAGCCTATCACCAAAGAGTTTATAGTGCAAACGGACAAGCTGATAAATACTATAATTCCTTACTATATGAAGGAGGGTAAGTATCATCTTAATATTGCCTTTGGTTGCACTGGCGGACAACACAGATCTGTAACTTTGGCAAATGAAATGGCTAGAATTTTTGAGGCAGAAGGAAAGCGGGTTACTATTGAACATAGGGATATTTAATGATATAATAGACAAATGTGTTAATTATTAAAATTAATTATAAAAAGGAGTTAAACAATGGAAAAATTAATTATCAGTGCTTGCATCTGCGGTGCAGAAGTAACTAAAGAACAAAACCCTAACGTACCTTACACAGTTGAGGAAATCGTTAGAGAAGCAAAATCAGCTTATGATGCTGGTGCAGCTCTTATCCATCTTCACGTAAGATATGATGACGGTACACCAACACAAAGTACAGCTAGATTCCAAGAATGCTATGACGCAATCAGAAAAGAATGTCCTGACGTAATTATTCAACCTTCAACAGGTGGAGCAGTTGGAATGACAGATCTTGAAAGATTAGAATCAACAGATATCGTTCCTACACCTGAATTTGCTACTTTGGATTGTGGTACATGTAACTTTGGCGGAGACGAAGTTTTCACAAATACTGACAACACAATTTTCAACTTTGCAAAGATCATGAAGGAAAGAGGCATCAAGCCGGAACTTGAAGTATTTGACAAAGGTATGATTGATACAGCTCTTAAAGCTGACAAAAAAGGATTATTAGTACATCCTCTTCACTTTGACTTCGTATTAGGAGTACAAATGACAGCAACTATCAGAGACTTAGTATTTATGGTAGAATCACTTCCTGCAGGTTCAACTTGGACTGCAACAGGTCTTGGAAAGAATGCTTGGCATATTGCTGCAGCAACTATTTCCCTTGGCGGACACGTAAGAGTTGGTTTTGAAGACAACCTTTACATGGAAAAAGGCGTTCTTGCTGAAAGTAATGGACAAATGGTAGCAAAAGCTGTAGAACTTGCTAAATTATTAGGAAGACCAGTTGCTACACCAACAGAAGCTAGAGAAATCTTAAGCTTAAAACCTCTTAAATAGTTTGGATTAAATAGTTTACATACTTTGGCACTGTGCCAAATAAATAAACAATAATAACCGAGGGGCTACTTATAAGTAGCCTCTTTTTATGTGGGGAAATAGGAAGTTGGCAACGCAAGGGGCATAGGTTGGCGATGGCGAAAGGTGACGTTGGGTTCGCAAAGGGCTGAGGATGGCGATTGCCAACGATAGAGATGGATTTCGCAAAAGCCGTGCCAATTGAGGGAATGGGCCTTTTAGGAAGGTTGCCCATTGGGGTGTTTTGCAAGGGGCATGCCAAC
>JAVXAG010000078.1:0-8850 GCA_036660615.1 Anaerovoracaceae bacterium | reverse complement strand
GTATTATAGCAAAAAATATGTCAAAAATCAACTGTTGTCGCAATTATTTCGGCTCGATATAAAATTGAGATGAAAATTAGTAAAATGATTTTCATGTCTCTTAGTGCTGTTTGTCCAATGAAAGCAACCACAGACAGAGTATAAACGATATAATCCTGCTGGCGGAAAATTAATTTTGGACAAAACGGTTAAATTGAATTTCTTAACGCAAATAAAAAGTTGAAGATTCATTGAATTTATGTTACAATTAGCACATAGATTTCGAGAAGAAATCAAGATTTTCTGTAGAAAATCAAGTCAGTCAACATGAGATAAACCAAATAAGAAGATTATATTTTATTGTCACGAAGACAATGCTGGTTCCAGAAGGGATCAACAACAACGTGGCAATTTTTTATTGTAAATAAAGGCAAAAGACAGAGGCTATAGGTTTTGATGTCTATTAGAAAAATCAGGAGGAATATATTATGCATATGGCAGACGCTTTATTATCACCGGCAGTTGGAACCGCAATGTGCGTGGTTAGTGCAGGAGCAATGGCTTACTCACTAGCAAAGATAAAAAAAGATGATGTGGGGGAGAAAAAACTCCCTATTATGGCTGTGTCAGGAGCACTTGTTTTTGCAGCACAGATGATAAATTTTACTATACCAGCAACAGGATCAAGTGGTCACATTGGAGGCGGAATTTTGCTTGCAGCAATGGTGGGCGGACAGCCTGGACTCCTTGCTATAGCGGCGGTGCTGATGATACAGTGCCTATTCTTTGCAGACGGTGGATTACTGGCATTGGGATGCAACATATTTAATATGGGAGTGATACCTTGCTTGTTGATTTATCCACTTATATTTAAACCAATTTTGCAACGAGGAATGACAAAAAAACGAATTGCATTTGCGTCCATACTTTCAGTAGTAATAGGTTTGCAGCTTGGAGCATTTAGCGTAGTTTTGGAGACACTAGCATCTGGAATTACAGAGCTACCATTCTCGGCATTCTTGGTTATGATGCAACCTATACACTTGGCTATCGGCGTGGTTGAGGGAATCGTAACAGGCGCAATATTGACATTTGTTTACACAACCAGAAGGGAAATTTTGGAAAGCTCAATAAATGACAAACAAATCAGCCAGAAAGTTTCAGTAAAAAAGACAATTGCTGTATTGGCTATTGTTACTTTGATTACAGGTGGGGGACTTTCATTATTTGCGTCAGCTAACCCAGATGGACTGGAATGGGCTATGGAAAAAGTAGCGGGAACGACGGAACTTGCAGGCAATAGCACAATTCATAACAGCGCAGGAAAAATTCAAGAAGGAACGGCAGTGATGCCCGACTATGACTACGGTAACGGGTCAAAGGACAAAGGAATTTCTGGCACAACAGTAGCGGGAATCGTTGGAAGCACTATGACTTTTGCACTTGCAGGACTAACAGCATTTATAATATCAAGATTTAAGAAGCGAGGAAAAGATGGCGAATATTCGCAGCAAAGTTAACGAACTATACTCTCTGGAGCAACTTTCATCAGGGAAAACGTTAATACACAAAATTCACCCATTAGTCAAAATTATTACGACAATGGTGTTTATTATTACAGTGGTATCATTTGACAGATACAATCTTCAAGGATTGGTGCCATTTGTTTTTTATCCAGTTGTAATAATGTCACTTGGTGAAATCCCATTTGCTATGGTGTTCAAGAGAACTTTGATAGCCTTGCCTTTTTGTGTCTTTGCCGGTGTATCAAACATTATCTTTGACAGAGAGATACTGGTTGAAATAGGGGACATAGGGATTAGCTACGGAGTTGTATCTTTTTTTGCTATAATACTTAGGACACTGCTGTGTGTTTCCGCAGCACTGATACTAGTTGGAATTACACCATTTACTCAATTGGCGGGTCAACTGAGAAGGTGCTATGTGCCAGGAATTCTGGTGACTATGTTTGAAATGACCTACAGATACATAGGGGTTTTCGCTGATGAAGTCGTATCCATGTATACGGCATATGGGCTTAGGCACAGTCAAGGAGTTGGAGTTGAGATGAAAGATATGGGAACTTTTGTCGGACAGTTGCTCCTAAGAAGTTTTGATAGAGCCGAAAGGATTTATGGGGCGATGATGTGTAGAAATTACGCCTCGGCGGAAAGAAATTTACCAAAGAAAAAACTGCTGCTATGGGACTGGATATACCTAATAATTGTCAGTGGATTGTGTATAATTTTTAGGGTTATCAGCGTCTCTGATATATATACAAATCTTATGGGAGGAATTATATAATGCTTGAAATAGAAAAATTTTCAGTTACATATCCTGATAAAACTCAGGCAATAAAAGACATTTCTCTTTGGGTTAATAACGACGAAAGCGTTGCGCTTATTGGGGCAAACGGTGCGGGAAAAACATCTTTCATAATGGCGCTTGTTGGAATTTTGCCATCTGTTGGAAATGTGACCGTAGATGGAATCAAACTAGAAAAGAAAACCCTCAACTTGATTAGAAGCAAAATAGGGGTGGTTTTTCAAAACCCAGACGACCAACTATTTATGTCGTCGATATATGAGGATATCGCTTTCGGACTGAGAAATATGGCAATGGGGGAAGATGAAATAAGCCTCGCAATAGACAAATGTTTGGATCGTTTAAATATTATGAAGTTGAAGGACAAAACGGCGCTAAAACTTTCGGGTGGAGAAAAAAGAATGGTAGCAATTGCAACGGTTTTGGTAATGGAACCATCAATTATGATATTTGATGAACCCACTGCTTTTCTTGATCCAAAAGCAAGGCGTAATTTGATCAACACCCTAAATTCCTTTTCTCATACAAAATTAGTAGCTACTCACGACATCGCTTTTGCGGCAGAAACCTGCAAAAGAACAGTCTTAATCAAAGACGGCAGTATTTTTGCAGAAGGCTTATCGGAAGACATACTTTACGACAAAGAACTGATGGATAGATGTGGAGTAGAGGCTATTGGCTGAGAAGATAGAAAATAATGGAGGGAGATGTTATTAAATGGATTTAAAAGAATTTTTTCAAATAAATAACAAAGTTGCTTTGGGGTTTTCAGGCGGAGTTGACTCATCGTATTTGCTATATGCAGCGAAAGAATATGGAGCAGATGTCAAAGCATATTATATTAATAGCCAGTTCCAGCCAGCTTTTGAGCTAGAAGATGCGTTGCGTGTGGTGGGGGAACTTGATGCAAGCATAAAGGTAATTAACTGTGATATTCTAGAAAATTTTGAAGTTGTGAGTAACCCAAATAATAGATGCTACCATTGCAAAAGGGCTATTTTCGAGGCATTACAAAAGCAAGCTTTTGCAGATGGATACCGCACCATAATCGACGGAACAAATGCTTCCGATCAAGTTAGCGACAGACCGGGAATGTTGGCACTGACCGAGATGGAGGTTAAATCGCCTTTGAGAGAATGCGGAATTACAAAAGATAAAGTTAGGGAACTTTCCAAAGACGCAGGACTTTTTACATGGAATAAACCAGCTTATGCTTGTCTGGCGACGCGTATCCCAACTGGTATGGAAATTACATTTGATTTGCTAGAAAAAATCGAAAAATCCGAGAAGACACTCGTTGACATGGGGCTATCCGATATCAGAGTGAGGATTGTAGAAAATGGATGCAAACTCCAAGTACCTGATACGCAAATTGAATCAGTTATTAAAAATAGAGGGATAATTCTTGAAAAGTTAAAACACGAGTTTGACTTTGTACTACTTGATTTGGAGGGAAGATAATGGAAATGAAACAGGCGGATATGGAAGACAGCGTTTTGGAGCAAGGCGACATTAAAAAGATGTTGCAGCTTGTGGCTGATGGGCAAGTTAGTGTTGACGATGCTCTGCTCAAACTGAAAATGAAGCCTTTTGACGACATCGATATCGCCAAATTGGATAATCACAGAAGTCTAAGGCAAGGGGTTGCGGAAATCGTTTATGGCGCATCAAAGACTCCTGAACAGATCAAGCAAATCGCCACTGCTCTGTGGCAAAATGGACAAAAAACTATTATGATAACTAGAATGACGGTTGAGGCAGCAGCCTTTATGGGCGCAGATCTGCCTTTTACATATTTTTCTGAGGCAAGAATCGGTCTTGTTGGTGAAAAAATCAAGTTGACTGGTACTGACAAAATCCTTGTTGCAACAGGGGGAACTAGTGATATTCCAGTTGCCGAGGAAGCGGCTATCACTGCTGAAATTTTAGGCAACGACGTAATTCGACTTTATGATGTAGGCGTCGCAGGAATCCACAGGCTGTTTAGCCATTTAGACGATATAATGAGTGCGCATGTAATCATTGCAATTGCAGGAATGGAAGGGGCTCTCGCCAGTGTAATTGGTGGTCTTGTAGACTGTCCAGTAATTGCCGTTCCAACAAGTGTTGGGTACGGAACATCTTTTGGTGGTGTAACAGCACTTTTGTCAATGCTAAATTCTTGTGCAAGTGGTGTCAGTGTGGTCAATATCGACAATGGTTTTGGCGCTGGATACTTGGCAAATACAATCAATAAAATGGATAGAGGAGAATTAGTAAAATGAAAACCTTATATTTTGAATGTAATATGGGAGCTGCGGGAGATATGCTTATGGCAGCGCTGTTGGAACTAACAGATGATTCAACAAAATTTTTAGAGAAAATCAATAGTTTGGGACTTTCAGGAGTACGAGTTTCTGCTCAATTGGAGAATAAGTGTGGAATAAATGGAACTAAGATGACAGTTTTGATAAATGGTGAAGAAGAGGGACATCATCACCATCACGACCATCACGATCATTGTGATGATGACCATCATCATCACGACCATCATCACCACAGTCACTCACAGGTGAAAGATATAAAATTGATAATTGACAGTTTGAATGTTTCGGATAATGTAAAAAAACATTCGCTGGAAGTATACAATATTATTGCTGAAGGGGAGAGTGCTGTCCATGGAATCCCAGTTGAACAAATTCATTTTCACGAGGTGGGGAATATGGATGCAATTGTTGATATTGTAGGGGTTTGTATGCTACTTGAGGAATTGGAAGTAGACAAAATTGTTGCATCACCTATTCACGTTGGAAGCGGGCAGGTTCATTGCGCCCATGGAATATTACCAGTTCCAGCGCCAGCGACAGCATATATTTTGAAAAACGTGCCTATTTATGGCGGACAAGTCAAAGGAGAATTATGCACACCGACGGGAGCAGCATTGTTAAAACATTTTGCTATGGAATTTGGAAGTATGCCAATTATGAAAGTGGAAAAAATTGGATATGGAATGGGGACAAAGAATTTTGATGCTGCCAATTGCATAAGAGCAATGCTGGGTGAAACAGAAGATTGTGGCGAGGAAGTGGTGGAAATCGCATGTAATCTTGATGATATGACAGGGGAAAACATCGGTTTTGCTATGGAAATTTTGATGGAAAACGGTGCCTTAGATGTTTACACTACCCCAATTGGAATGAAAAAATCCAGACCGGCAACCATGTTGACTTGTATGTGCAATTTCCAAGACCGCCAGACCATGACAAAACTCATATTCAAACACACAACTACTTTGGGAGTGCGAGAATATCGTTGCAATCGCCATACTTTGAGCAGAAATATGAGGACAGTTGAAACCCAGTATGGGTCAGTTCGAGTCAAAGAATCAGAGGGATTTTCAGTCAAAAAGCAAAAGGCAGAATACGATGATATTGCAAAAATAGCAAAAGAAAATAACCTTTCGATTAAAGAAGTAGAAAATATATTGGAGATATAAAAGATTTTGCTAATTGATTTTTAAACCAATTGATAATATAATGAAGTCAAGAGATAAAGAAATCAACGAGGTGAAATGTGAATATATTAGTAATTGACGGACAGGGCGGAAAACTGGGGAAACAACTGGTTGAAGCCATAAACAAAAGAGTGAAAGGCGCAAATATAATTGCAGTGGGTACAAATAGCGTTGCAACTGCAACCATGCTTAAGGCAGGGGCAGTTGAAGGAGCGACAGGAGAAAATCCAGTAATTGTAGGGTGTAGAACCGCAGATGTTATAATCGGGCCTATTGGAATAGTAGTTGCAGATGCACTTTTGGGCGAAGTTACACCCAAAATGGCCATGGCAGTGGGACAGAGCCAAGCAACAAGAATTTTAGTACCTATGAATATGTGCGACAACATTGTGGCAGGTGTTTCAGATATTTCATTGAACACTATAATTGATGATGCTATAACCAAAATTGAAAAACTTTATACATAAAAAATAGAAAAATATATTTAATCGACTAGCACGATTTGACAAAATTCAACTCCCGAGAGGGCTATACTAATATGGTAATAGCTTGAAGGGAGTTTTTTGATTTGGTTATATACGGAGAATATTTGTTTTTGGAAAATTTTATAACAGGAGCAATCATTTTGTACATCACACAGAAAATTGCCGGATTGCCACTAAAGAAAAAAAGACTGGCATTTGGAGCTATACTTTGTGGGGCATACTCCTTTATCATTTTTGTTAGAATGTACTGGGCCATTGCACTCATATCAAAATTGGGATTTGCCTGTTTGGTCGTGTTTGTTACATTTGGAAAAGCAAAAATAAACAAATTTTTTAGGACAGTAATCACATTTTTTGTAGTAAGCTTTTTGCTTGGCGGAATAACAATGGCCATGCTGTATGCATTTGATTTACAGGGAATATCGGGGAATACATCGCTTTATATGAATGGCATTACCTATATAAATGTAACCTTGGGTGTTTTGATTTCTGTGGCAATAATATTTTGGTTTGTGGCGATGATAAAAACAAGGCGGCAAGAAGATAGGGTTTTTGTACTGACAAAAGTTTTTATGGGAGGCAAAGATTGGACTTTTAACAGTTTGATTGATTCAGGGAATTTCCTTAGAGATCCAACCACAGGAAAGCCAGTAGTGGTTATCACAGAGAAAGCCATAGAGCAAATAATTGGAGGAGTTTCAGACATAGAAAAGCGGTATTGTGTTGTGCCATATAAAGCCATTGGGGTAAAAAATGGCATAATGGAAGGTTATAGGTCCGATTGCATTGTGGCAGGCAATCAAACGATTGAAAAGGCTGTACTTGCAGTATATAAGGGGGATTTTGATATTGGAAATGGGGAAAAATATCAAATACTTTTGCACCAAGATGTGTTAGAAAGGGGAATAGTTGGAGATGCTAACTAGAATACATAATTTAATAAAAAAATTATTCACCAAAGAGAAAAAAGAGATTTTCTACATAGGGGGAAGCGACGTTTTGCCGCCACCACTTGACTCAGTAGAAGAGGCGAAAATGCTAGAAGAATACAATAATGGCAGCCAAGAAGCTAGGGCGGTTTTGATTGAACGAAATTTGCGATTAGTGGTTTACATAGCCAAGAAATTTGAAAATGCCGGAATTAATGTGGAAGATCTAATTTCCATCGGCACTATCGGTTTGATCAAGGCTGTTAACACTTTCAAAATAGAGAAGCAAATAAAATTGGCGACTTATGCATCAAGGTGCATTGAAAATGAAATTCTTATGTATCTTAGAAGGAATACCAAAATCAAAAGCGAAGTGTCTCTTGACGAGCCACTTAATGTGGATTGGGATGGCAACGAATTGTTGCTTTCAGATATTTTGGGGACGGAAAATGACTTGGTATACAATCACCTTGAAGAAGAAGTCAACCGAAAATTGCTTAACAATGCTATGACAAAACTGAATCAAAGGGAACAGCAAATTATGGAAATGAGGTTTGGTTTGAAGAATGGCAGAGAGATGACGCAAAAGGAAGTTGCTGAGAAAATGGGCATTTCCCAATCTTATATATCAAGGCTGGAGAAAAAAATCATTCTTAGGCTAAAGCGAGAAGTCAAAAAAATGGGATAATTTGCATACGACATACTGACATAAATTACACGCAATATGTACATAAATAATATATGGAAATAAATTTTTAGGCGGTGTAAATTATGATAAATAAAGTAGAAATATGTGGTGTTAATACATCAAAATTACCAGTATACAAGGATGCAGAAATGAAGCAGATGATAGCAGCTATTCAAGAGGGTGACATGGAGGTACGAGAGAAATTTTTAAATGGCAATCTTAGATTGGTACTCAGTGTTATTCAAAGATTTAATAATAGAGGTGAAAATCCTGACGATTTATTTCAGGTGGGGTGCATAGGTTTGATTAAGGCTTTGGACAATTTTGATACAAGCCATGGTGTAAGGTTTTCCACCTATGCGGTGCCAATGATTATCGGTGAAATCCGAAGATATTTGCGGGACAACAACACTATTAGGGTTTCGCGTTCTCTTAGGGATACGGCGTATCGGGCTTTGCAGACAAAAGAAATATTGGCAAGGAAGTTTCAACGCGATCCGTCAATTGCTGAAATTGCAAAGGAAATGGATGTTCCTCGTGAAGATGTTGTCTTGGCTCTGGACTCTATTCAAGAACCCATTTCTTTGTTTGAACCTGTTTTTCACGATGACGGTGACGCAATTTATGTAATGGATCAAGTTCAGGATAACAAGAATACTGACACAAAATGGATAGAAAATATTGCCTTATCTGAGGCAATGAAAAAGTTGACTCCCAGGGAAAGGCATATTTTAAATATGAGGTTTTTTGAAGGGAAAACGCAAATGGAAGTAGCAGAAGAAATATCAATCAGTCAAGCGCAAGTCAGTAGACTAGAAAAAAACGCATTGAAATATATGAGAAAATATGTATAATTACCTTTCCACGATATTAAGGATGGCTGAGGCAATAGTTTGGCAAAAATTAAGGTGGCTGAGACAAAAACTAGTAAATCTTAACAAAAATTAATAG
>JAVXAG010000077.1:0-8854 GCA_036660615.1 Anaerovoracaceae bacterium | reverse complement strand
TGACGGTGTCAGAAGTTGCGGAAATGCTTGAATTGACAGAAGAAGAAGTAATTAAGGCAGCAGAAGGATATGTAAAATAAAAAAAACACAAATTCAACATAAATATGTGTGAATGTTTAGACAACTTGTGGTATAATAGAGAAAAGGAAAAATATTCGATTCTCAGGAATTGAATAACAATTAAGGAGGTCATCAAATGAAGGTAATTATTACAGGAAAGAATTTTAACGCTAGTGAACACTTAGAACAGACAATTGACAAGAAATTTGAAAAACTGGGGAAGTACTTTTCCGATGACATTAAAGCTACTGTGATGTTAGCACAGGAGAGAGGCAGATATAAAGTAGAGGCCACAATTAATGCAAAAGGAACAATTTTTAGAGCAGAAGAATTAGTCAATGACGTCTATGAAGGAGTTGACAAAGTAGTAGACAAATTGTCCAGACAAATGTCAAGGTTTAAGGGCAAACTACAAAAAAGATACAATGACAATAAAACCGTAAGGTTTGATTATGTGCCAGAGTCTGAGGAGGAAGTTCAAGAAACAAAAGTTTTGAAAACAAAGAGATTTGAACTACTGCCAATGACCATCGATGAGGCAATATTACAGATGGAGATGCTACAACATAACTTTTACGTTTTCTTAGATATGGATGAGGATAGCGTCAATGTTGTTTATAAAAGGAACGATAATGGATACGGAATTCTACAAACAACATACTAAACATAAAAAAAACAGAGTGGCAAGGAAAACTTGCCACTTTTTTGTTGCATACCTATTGAAAAAGTCGGCGATATTAGGTAGAATTAGGGTAGTAACAATAAGGGGAAAAATATATGAGAATTTTTTTTGATAATCTTATTTCAGGTATTGGAATAACAGATGTTTTGGACATACTAATTGTGTCATTTGTCATTTACAAATTAATCGGGTTTATTAGAGAAACTAGGGCGCAACAACTAGTAAAGGGATTGCTAGTTTTGGTCATAGCATTCTTTGTTTCTGATTTAGTCAACCTATACACTATTCATTGGATTCTAAAAGAAACCATGACACTGGGAGTTATTGCACTTGTTGTAGTATTTCAACCAGAACTTAGAAGAGCACTTGAGTATGTAGGCAGAAGCAAAATTGTTAAAGCGCCATTTGGGCAGTTTGACAAGGAGAAGGCAAAACTCATTACAGACGAGTTCGTCAAGGCAGTGGATTCTTTTTCTGCTTCCAAAACAGGAGCATTAATTATTTTGGAGGGTGAAATAGCACTTGCGGACATAGCAGAAACTGGTACTCATATCAATGCAGATATTAGCGCCGAACTAATTGGAAACATATTTTACGAGGGAGCACCACTTCACGATGGAGCAGTTATCGTCAGGGGAGATAAGATATTTGCTGCGGGATGTGTGTTACCATTAACAGAGAATAAGGAACTAAACAAAGATTTAGGAACTAGACATAGAGCAGGAATCGGAATTACAGAAGCATCAGATGCAATTGCAATTATAGTCAGTGAAGAAACTGGGATAATATCTATGGCAGTTGAAGGTAAGTTAACTAGATTTTTAGATATAAAGACTGTGGAAAAGACACTTCTTAATATTTACATTGCCAACGATGACGAAAATGATTTTGTTTTAAAGAAAATAACAAAAAAATGGGGGAGGAGACCAGATGTTAAATAACAAGAAAGTTAACATGATTATCTCCCTAGTAATAGCCATTGGCCTTTGGGCATATGTTCTTGGGGAAATAAATCCAGCAACTACAGAAACAATAAAGGATATTCCAATTGTATTTGTCAATGAAACGATGTTAGATGATCAAGGGCTTGCTATTTTAGAGGCAAGTGACACAGCCATTAGCATTACTGTATCAGGGCAGAGGTCAAGAGTATCTCAACTTGAAACAGGAGATGTTTCGGCAGTAGTTGACTTAGCAGAAGCAGAAATCGGGGATAATCAACTTAAGATAATGGTTAGAGTCCCAGAAAAAGTGGAAATTGACAGCAAAAGCATAAGCAAAGTTTCAGTAGTAGTTGAGGAACGTGTTTCACAGGAAAAAGATGTAAAAGTCCGCTATGAGGGTACACATCCAGAAGAGGAAGAACCCACTACTGTGGAAGTCGATAAGAAAAAGATAGTAGTTACAGGGGCCAAAACCCTAGTAAATAAAGTTGCATATGTTAGTGCACCAATCAAAGCAGAAAAAGTAGGAACAAACTTAAAGACATTTAAGACAATACCCGTTGCAGTGGAAAAAGACGGTGAAATAGTTGAGAATGTTAGATTAAGTTCAACAATAGTGTCAGTTTCGGCAGTACTAAATAATACCAAGACTGTTCCACTTGATGTGCCAGTAATAAATATGGACAGTGGGGATATAGAGAGAACTGTAGCTGTGCCAAAAGTTATAATAATAAAAGGCTCGGAAAAAGATTTAGCAAATGTAGATAAAATAACTGCAGAGCCTATAGATGCATCCCAAGTTGTAGCAGATGCAATATTGCCAATAGTACCAATTTTGCCTGACGGAATAGCAGTGGCAGAGGGTTCGGGTAATCTAGCAGTAAAAATAACTGCAAAGGGATACATCACAAAGACTTTCCAATTTGATAATGGAGAAATAAATATAGTAGGCGAAGAGCAAGATAGTACGGTGACGATCAATACTAATGAAATTAAGGTAACTATCGTAGGAAAAGAATCGGATATTAACAGTATAGCAAAAGAAGATATTCTTCTATCAATTGATGTTTCTAATTTGGGGCAAGGGCCTCACAGAGTAGGCATTATAGGAGAATGTAATAAAAATTATAGCAAAATGACTTTTAATCCTAACTTGGTAAAAGTGAGCATAGAATAGGAGATTATTATGGGAAGATTATTCGGTACTGATGGAGTTAGAGGCGTTGCCAATTCTGAAGTTACACCGGAGTTAGCATTTAATCTTGGAAAGGCGGGAGCCTTCGTACTAAGAAAAGACAATAAAAGGCCGATTATCGTTATTGGAAAAGACACAAGAATATCTGGAGATATGCTTGAAAATGCTCTTACTGCGGGAATTTTGGCAGTGGGAGGCAATGTAATAAAAGTTGGCGTAATACCTACTCCGGCAGTGGCCTATTTAGTAAAACACTATAAGGCAGACGCGGGCATTGTAATTTCAGCATCACACAATACTTTTGAATATAACGGGATCAAGTTTTTTAATGGCGAAGGTTTCAAATTAGACGACTCTATCGAAGAAAAGATTGAAGACTTAATCGTCAGAGACATAGATGCAAACAATCATATTACAGGTGATGAACTTGGAAGATGCCTAGAAGCAGAAGACGGTGCCATTGACCTATATTGTAAGTTTTTGCTTTCAACAATAGATTACGACCTAAATGGAATGAAAATAGTATTAGACTGTGCCAATGGAGCAGCATATAAAGTAGCACCGAAAGTCTTTGAAAAACTAGGTGCAAATATAATATCCATAGGTTGTGAGCCAAATGGCATAAACATTAATGACAAATGTGGCTCTACCCATGTAGAAAGTTTGCAGAGAAAAGTAGTTGAATCGGCAGCGGACCTTGGTCTTGCCTTTGATGGAGATGCGGATAGACTGATGGTTATAGATGAAAGAGGCAGAATAGTCGACGGAGATAAAACCATATGTATCTGCGCCAAGATGCTAAAAGAAAACAATGAGTTAAAAGAGAATAAAGTTACGGCGACAGTGATGAGTAATCTTGGATTCCATAAATATATTGAGAGTTTGGGTATAGAAGTGGAGACAACAAATGTTGGAGATAGATATGTTCTTGAATCTATGCTTGAAACAGGGTGTATAATAGGAGGAGAACAGTCAGGTCATATTATTTTCTTAAATCACACCACAACAGGTGACGGAGTTTTGTCTGCATTACAATTTATCAAAGCAATGGAAACTTTTAAGAAAACACCGGGGGAACTTTCTGACCAGATAGAAATTTACCCTCAGGTTTTGGTCAATGCTAATATAAAAAACGAGAACAAGAAAATATATATGGATGATGAAGAGGTGAAAGCCGCAATACAAAAAGTGGAGGAGACAATGGCTGGAAATGGTAGAGTTCTTATCAGACCATCTGGAACAGAGCCACTTGTTAGGGTAATGATAGAAGGCCAAGACGTGGAACACATTCATCAATTGGCAGAGAAGTTAGCAGACTTGTTGACAGATAAATTTAATTAGATGCATTTGCATCAGTTTGGAGAAAAATATGTGTGGGATTGTAGGGTATGTAGGGCATGGAAATGCTAAAGACATTATAATAGACGGCTTAAAAAAGCTTGAGTATAGGGGATACGACTCAGCAGGGATCGCTTTGATTCAGGGAAAAGGCATTACAGTAAGAAAACACGTTGGAGTGATAAAAAACCTGGAAGAACTGATTTCTAAAGAAAAATTGGAGAGTAATACAGGCATTGGGCATACCAGATGGGCAACTCATGGAGCACCATCTGATATAAATTCCCATCCCCATGTTAATGAGGATTCAACAATTGCCATCGTTCACAATGGCATCGTAGAAAATTATGTGGAATTAAAAAAGTGGCTTACAGAAGAATATGGCTGTAAATTTAAGTCAGAGACAGATTCGGAAGTTATAGCCTACCTTATTGGTATTTTTTATAAAGGCAATTTGGAAGATGCTGTTTACAAAGCAGTTGAAAAAATGCGTGGAGCATATGCATTTTGTGCAATAGCCGCAGATGAACCTGACAAAATTGTTGCATTTAGAAAAGATGCACCACTTATTGCAGGCAAAGGTAAAGGTTGCAATTTTATTGCTTCTGATATTCCGGCTTTATTAAAGTATGTAAAAGAAATATATTTAATTGAAAACAATGAAACGGTGATTTTGACACCGGAAAAAATAGAAATTTTGGATCAGAATAGAAATCATGTGGATAGAGATGTTTTCCATGTAACCTGGGATGCAGATTCTGCTGAAAAAGGTGGATATGAACATTTCATGCTAAAGGAAATTAACGAACAGCCAAAGGCAATTATGGACACTCTAATGAGAAGGCTTGACGATGAAAACAATATTAAATTAGATGGAATTTCTATGACACTTGAGGATATAAAGAAGTTTGATAGAATTTATATTGTCGCTTGTGGAACTGCATATCACGCAGGGCTTGTGGGGAAATATGCAATCGAAAAGATTGCAAAAATACCGGTGGAAGTTGATGTTGCGTCGGAGTTTAGATACAGAGATCCATTTGTCAACGACAAAACTTTGTTCATCGCAATTAGCCAATCTGGCGAAACTTTGGATACACTAGAGGCGCTTAGAGAGGCAAAACGTAAAGGGGCAAGGATTTTATCAGTGGTCAATGTTGTAGGAAGTTCTGTGGCAAGAGAATCTGATGATGTCTTCTACACTTGGGCAGGGCCTGAGATTGCAGTTGCTTCCACAAAAGCATACACAACTCAACTTGTTTGTATGTACTTGATTGCTCTGTATATGGGTTACAAAAAGGACACAATTGGAACAGAGGAATATTTGAACTATGTTGAAGAACTAAAAGCTATTCCAGAAAAATTGACCAGACTCCTTGAAAAACAGGATGAAATTGAGAAATTAGCAAAGAAATTATATAATAGGGATCAAGTTTTCTTTATTGGCAGAGGACCAGATTCGGGGGTTTCCTATGAAGGTTCACTGAAACTAAAGGAAGTATCATATATAAACTCTTTTGCCATAGCGGCGGGAGAACTAAAGCATGGTACTATTGCGCTGATGGAACCTGAAACCACTGTAATTGCATTGGCAACACAGGATGCCTTGTTCCAGAAGATGGTTTCTAATATACAGGAAGTAAAAACTAGGGGGGCTCGTGTTGTAGCCATAACAAAAGAGGGAAACACAAAGATAGAGGAACAAACCAGTGAGGTAATATATATTCCGGTTTGTAGAGACGAAATAACACCTTTATTAAGTGTAATACCACTACAATTATTTGCATATTATGTAGCCAAAGAACGAGGCTGCGATATTGATAAACCAAAAAATTTAGCAAAAAGTGTAACAGTAGAGTAAGATTTATTCGAGGAGGACGAAATGAAAAAGAGATTAATGTCATTAGGACTAGCTATGGTACTAACAATCAGTACAATAGCAATGATTACCGGATGTGGTGAAAAAGAACCTGGGAAAGAACCAGCGACAAGTTATCAAATTGTACTTGGATTCGTAAACGCAGATTATGTTAACACAGGAGATGAAAAACTTACGAAGATTATCGATGTAGAGACAGAGGCAACATTCCCATCAGAAAGGGATATGTATTTACAAGCAATTGAACTGCTGAGAGAAAGCAACATGGCAAAGGTTCAGGATGGAGTAAAAGACAACTTAACCACTGCTTATTATGACAGATATCAAATAAATGATATCGTAGTTGAAGACAGTTTGGCAACGGTGGATTTTGATGGAGAATACTTAACAGGAAGTTCCTTACAGGAGAGTATGTTGATATCACAAATAGTTGAAACTTTGACTAAATCATTTGACCAGATTATGTCGGTAAAATTCACAGTAAATGGTGAAGAGGCAGAAACACTATTTGGCCATATAGATTTAACTCAGGAATTTGGGGAAAAAATATTATAAAAACTGTTGATTATGGAAAATTACAGAAGAAAAGGAAACAAATATGGAAAATTATCAAATAAGAGATATTTCACTGGCACCGTCAGGTCACCAAAAGATAGAATGGGTGAGAAACAATATGCCTTTGCTTAGAGGTCTTGAGGAGGAGTTTTTAGTCACTAAACCCTTTGCAGGAATAAAGGTTTCATTATCTGTTCACCTAGAAGCAAAGACGGCATATTTGTGTCTTGTCTTGGCAGCAGGTGGCGCGGATATGTCAGTAACAGGAAGCAATATTTTGTCCACACAAGATGACGTTGCGGCTGCCCTTGCAGAAGCGGGACTAAAAGTATTTGCTTACCATGGAGCAACAGCAGAGGAATATGAAAGACATATAGAAATGTGTTTAAGCCACAAGGCAAATATAATTATTGACGATGGCGGAGATTTGGTTGGGCTTTTACACACAAAGAGACCAGACCTTGCATCAGAAGTTTGGGGTGGATGCGAAGAAACCACAACGGGTGTAATACGTCTAAAGGCTATGGAAAATGAAGGAATTCTAAAATTCCCTATGGTTGCGGTAAACGATGCTGACTGCAAACACTTATTTGATAATAGATATGGAACAGGCCAATCTGTTTGGGATAGCATAATGCGAAATACTAATTTGATTATTGCAGGAAAAGTAGTGGTAGTAGTTGGATATGGTTGGTGTAGTCGAGGTATTGCACTGAGGGCGGCTGCTCTTGGGGCAAAGGTAATCGTGACTGAAATCAATCCGGTAAAAGCTATTGAGGCAAAGATGGATGGCTATGATATTATGTCAATGTCAGAAGCGGCACCTCTTGGAGACATTTTTGTATCAGCAACAGGTTGCCTAAAAACAATTACAGTTGAACATATGTTGACGATGAAAGACAGGGCAATCCTAGCTAATGCAGGTCACTTTAATTGTGAGATTGATATGGCAGAGTTAGAAAAGGAAGCGATCAATAAAAAAGAAACTCGTAACAATATTATGGGTTATGAACTTAAAAACGGTAAATGGGTTAATGTAATTGGTGAAGGCAGATTGGTTAACATCGCAGCCGCTGACGGTCACCCAGCAGAAATTATGGATATGAGTTTTGCAGTTCAAGCTTTATCAGCAATGTATATCAAGGATAATTATAAAAATCTTGAAAATAAAGTAATAAATGTTAGTGGAGAAATTGATAACCTAGTTGCAACCAGAAAACTTGCGGCTTGGGGAATCGAAATTGATAAATTAACTGATGAACAGGAAAAATACTTGAATAGTTGGAATGTCTAAGAATAAGAAGGTGATATCATGACATATGACGAAATTAAAAAGCAAGCGGAACAGGCAATAACAGAACTATTAGAAGTCACTCATCTAAAAGAAGGCGATATCTTTGTAATAGGTTGCTCGTCTAGTGAAATCAAAGGCGAACATATTGGAAAGGGTTCTGACATCAATGCGGCAAAAGCAGTATATGATGGGGTTTATCCGATTTTAAAGGATAGAGGTATTTATTTAGCAGCTCAATGCTGTGAACATCTAAATAGAGCAGTAATCGTTGAAAAAAAGGCATTGCTACCAGGGACAGAAATAGCTAATGTAGTTCCACAACTTCATGCAGGTGGTTCTTTTGCAAAGACGGTATATGAGAATGCAGATTGTCCTGTTGCAGTGGAAGAAATAAAAGCGGATGCTGGAATGGATATCGGAGACACTTTAATAGGAATGCAACTTAAAAAAGTTGCTGTTCCAGTTAGAATCAATACAAAGAAAATTGGGGAGGCAAATGTAGTTTGTGCAAGAACCAGACCTAAATTTATAGGCGGAAGCCGAGCAGTTTATGATGAAAAATTGTCAGGTGGAGATATTCCTAGATAAATGTTGTAACACAATTGGAAAAAATAACATACTCTATAGTAAAAAATCTTAGAGAAGCAGGTGAATTTTAATGGCAAACAACTGTGGTCTTTTTAACGAAGGCGGCGTAGATACTAGCTTACTATTTTTCTTCTTATTATTAGTGATTATTTTCTGCAATTGCTACAGCCACTAGTTAAGTTCCCCAAAAGAGGGAAACTTA
Organism: Anaerovoracaceae bacterium; assembly: GCA_036660615.1. Taxonomy (GTDB): domain Bacteria; phylum Bacillota; class Clostridia; order Peptostreptococcales; family Anaerovoracaceae; genus JAVXAG01. Next base: position 117 of record JAVXAG010000077.1, on the reverse strand, counting down.
CTTAAGAAAGCATATTAAAGTATGACTTAACGCCAAAACAGGAGCTGCTTGCCGACTAACAATGTTAGTTGGTGAGCAGCTCCTTTACTTTGTCTTTATTTAATTTGTATTGGTTAT
>JAVXAG010000076.1:0-8870 GCA_036660615.1 Anaerovoracaceae bacterium | reverse complement strand
AGAGAAGGCGGCAGGACTGTAGGGTCTGGCGTTGTAATTGAGATCATCGCATAATTGACTAGTTTTTTCTCACCACAGCGTTGTTAGCTGCATATCGCTTAGTACTCACGTACCAGATGTACGTTCCGTGCTGCGCTCATTTGCTGCCTAGCTGTGAAGAGAAAACACGTCGTCAACGAAAGCGCATTGATTGACTAGTTTTTTCAGGACGCAGCGTTGTTAGCTGCATATCGCTTAGTACTCACGTACCAGATGTACGTTCCGTGCTGCGCTCATTTGCTGCCTAGCTGTGAAGAGAAAACACGTCGTCAACGAAAGCGCATTGATTGACTAGTTTTTTCAGGACGCAGCGTTGTTAGCTGCATATCGCTTAGTACTCACGTACCAGATGTACGTTCCGTGCTGCGCTCATTTGCTGCCTAGCTGTGAAGAGAAAACACGTCGTCAACGAAAACAATAATTAATAAACACCCACTTTGTCTATGACAGAGTGGGTGTTTTGACGTTATTGATGGCGTAGCACCTTGGTGACAACCATAGTTCAATGAAATCCCCAGAATATCGCAAAATCCAAAACATTCGGGGGATACTATCAATATTATTACCAATTACATCTTGGCACAGCATTTGCGATCGCATTTCATCGCAGTTGAATAAAAGACTAACTTGACTTATATATTTGTGTGTCCATAGAATTATGAACTTAACTTATTGCATAAGCAACAAGTGCAACATTATATCCTGAATTATTTAATAGATTTTCGGCCTGACTGATTATCTCAAGAGCTTCTGGCGCAAGATTCTCAAACTTATTGTTGGTATCCATATGATTTATCATCACCTCAATTCATAATATTAGTATAGTACAGTATATAGTATACACATATTTAGCAAAAATATTTATATTATTTGTAGCAAGGCGAAAACAGAAAATTTATAATTATTAGTTTTTATGTATAATGGCTAATAAGTGATTCCAATGGGAATAAACATGAAGTATTATATAAACCAACACCAAATTACTATATAATTGCGAAAAATGTGACAAATACAACGGAAAAATCATTGATAAAAATAATAAAAAGACCATTGACCAATTAGAAAAAGTGTTATATAATTTTAGAATAGATAATTCATTTGAAATTATTTGAATATTTATTCACTTTTTGAAATTAGGAGGTTAACGAAATGGAAGAAAAAGCAGTAAAAGCGAAGAGACCATTGAAGCAAGTAAAAGTAAGGCATGCCCTAATAACATTTGGTATTCTAATTGCAGTTATGGCAATTGGTATTATCAAATATGAGGTGGCAGTTCATGTACCAATGTTTATTGGTGTAATTGCAGCATCAATTATGGCACTGTATTTAGGCCATGATTGGGACTCAATTGAAACAGCTATGAAGGACGGTATTTATAACGCACTTCAAGCAGTAATGATTCTTGCTATAGTAGGAATCTTAGTAGGTGTATGGATCCTTGGTGGCGTAGTACCAGCAATGATTTATTACGGACTAAAGCTATTATCACCGGCGATATTTTTAATTGCCGCATTACTTATCTGTTCTATAACATCTTTGGCCACAGGTACTTCCTGGGGTACAATGGGTACAATGGGACTTGCATTGATGGGAATCGCAGTTGGACTTGGAATCCCAGGACCAGTTGCAGCAGGAGCAATTATCTCAGGTGCATATTTTGGAGATAAAATGTCACCATTATCAGATACAACAAACCTTGCACCAGCAATGGCAGGTACAGACGTATTTACACACGTTAAGTTTATGATCTTACCAACAGCAGTAGCATACGGAATTAGTATTGTATTCTTCGGAGTGCTAGGAATGAAATATGCTAATGCTAGTGGAGCAGCAGACTTAAGTGCTGTTGAAGAAATGAGCGCTGGATTAACAGATATGTTTAATATCAATCCAATCTTATTATTACCACCAGTAATCGTAATCGTTGCTGTAGCATGTAAGATGCCAGCAATACCAGGTATAACACTAGGAATCATCTCCGGAGCTATTATAGGAATGATATTCCAAGAAGATGCTACTTTCGGCGCAGTACTTGCAGCTGGAATGGACGGATTCGTTAGTGAAAGTGGAGTGGCAGCTATAGATGATTTACTTTCATCAGGCGGTCTAATGGGAATGATGTCATCAATTGCACTTACTTTAATAGCAATGATGTTTGGTGGCATAATGGAAAAAACACATCAATTAGATACATTGGTAGAAAAGATTGTAAAAATCGCAAAGACACCAGCTACTCTTGTTGCTACAACAGAAGTTACATGTATCTTGAGTAACGTAACAATGCCAGAACAATACATATCAATCGTTGTTCCAGGCAGAATGTACGCTGAAACATATAGAGAAATGGGATTACATCCTAAGACATTATCAAATGCCCTTGAAGGAGCAGGAACAGTTACTTCAGCATTGGTTCCATGGAACACATGCGGAGTATATATCCTAGGAGTATTGGGAGTTTCAACATTCGAATATTTCCCATATGCAATCTTCAACATCGCAATGCCAATCATCGTTGTATTAATGGCAACAGTTGGTCTTACAGTGGCAGATAAAGATGGTTACAGAATGACAAAGAGAGCACAAGCTAAGAAAGCTATAGAAATGAAAGAAGCAGAAGCAAACAAAAAAGCTATCTAAGAAATTCTAAAATGCAAAAAAAATAAATTACAAGAAGGACTCTAGAGATGGAGTCCTTCTTTACGTCTATGATCAACCAAAGTATTATAACTATGAGAAAAAGAATAAGTGAATTGTACATTGATAAATAGGGGAACCTATTGTATAATGTATTGTTAGTGCAAGTAAAATTGGAGGGACTATGGATAATATAATTCAAATCAAAAATTTAATATTTGAGTATATAAAAGAAGAAGAACAAGAGACGGTTAGAGCCGTTGATGGAGTTTCACTTGATATAGAAAGAGGGAGTTTTGTATCTATTATAGGGAAAAATGGTTCTGGAAAATCTACACTTGCAAAAAACTTAAATGGATTACTGTTGCCTTCCCAGGGGACAGTTTTGGTAAATGGATGGGATACAAAAGACGAAGATCATATTTGGGACGTTAGACAGACAGCTGGAATGGTTTTCCAAAATCCAGATAACCAATTGGTATCTTCTATCGTTGAGGACGATGTTGCCTTTGGCCCAGAAAACTTGGGAATAGATCCACTAGAAATAAGATCAAGAGTGGACAAGGCACTTGAATCAGTCAATATGGGAGAGTTTAAGAAAAATGCACCACATCTATTGTCTGGTGGACAGAAGCAGCGTGTTGCAATCGCAGGGGTTGTAGCAATGAAACCGGAATGCATCATCTTTGATGAGCCAACGGCCATGCTTGATCCAAAGGGCAGAGATGAAATCATGGAGATAATAAAAGAACTCCACGAAGAAGGAATTACGGTAGTGCTTATTACCCACTTTATGGACGAGGCAGTAAAAGCAGACAGAGTTGTAATTATGAATGAAGGCAAAGTTATACTTGACGGAAGCCCAGCAGAAGTCTTTAGGCAAGGAGATCTTATTAAATCAGTAAACCTTGACGTGCCACTTGCAGTAGAACTGGGAGATAGACTGAGAAAAAGGGGAATTGAAGTTCCAGAGAATATTATCTATGTAGAGGAAATGGTTGAATATATATGTCAATACAAGTAAGAAATGTGTCACACATTTATGCTGAGGGTATGCCTCACGAATCAACTGCGTTAAGCAACATAAATTTTGATATTTATGATGGGCAACTGGTTGGGATTATAGGGCATACAGGTTCGGGGAAATCCACCCTGTTACAGCATCTAAATGGACTACTAAAACCACATGAGGGAACCATAATTATTGGTGACGAAGATATTACAAAGCCGGGTGTTACAATGAGAGACATCAGAAGAAAAATCGGGCTTGTTTTTCAATATCCAGAGTACCAACTTTTTGAAGAGACAGTTGCACTCGATGTTGCATTTGGACCAAAGAATTTGGGACTTGAACAACAAGAGATTGATTATAGAGTAGAAGAAGCGATAAATTTGGTTGGTCTTGATTATGATGACATAAAAGATAGATCACCTTTTGAACTTTCGGGTGGTCAAAAAAGACGTGTGGCAATTGCAGGAGTAATTGCAATGAAACCACAAGTTCTAATTTTGGACGAGCCTACAGCGGGGTTAGATCCAAAGGCACATCAGGACATTTTGAAAATGGTTGATGAAGTACACAAAAAAGAAAAAAACATTACCATATTCGTTTCCCATAATATGGCAGATATCGCAAAACTGTCAGACAAAGTTATGGTTATGGATGGAGGGAAACTAGTAACAGTAGGTACTCCAGAAGAGGTTTTTGCACAGAAAGAACGCTTAGCTGAAATCGGCTTAAATGTACCGCCAGTATCACTATTGATGCATATGCTAAAAGACAGAAAAGTGGACATTAAAGAAAATGTTCTTTCAATAGATGAAGCGGAAGACGAAATATATAAATTTTTGCAGAGGAAAAGAATTTAATGATAAGAGATATTACTTTGGGCCAATACTATCCAGGAGAATCGTGGATACATCATCTTGACCCAAGAATAAAAATAATAGCAACATTAATGTTTATTGTTGAACTATTCATAGTAGATAACTTTCTTGGATTTGTAGTGGCAGCCATTGGGCTGGGATCAATAGTTGCTATGTCAAAAGTCCCTTTAAACTTTATTTTAAAAGGGCTGAAGCCTATTTTACTTATAATCATTTTTACTTTTGTAATAAATATTTTTATGGTAGATGGTGAAGTTTTGTGGCATTTTGGATTCCTGAAAATAACAGTTGAAGGATTATATATGGCAGTATTTATGGCCATTAGGCTGATATTGCTTATTATCGGTTCGTCGCTTTTGACACTATGTACAAAGCCAATTAGCTTGACTGATGGTATAGAAAAATTGTTGAAACCATTAAAAGTTATTGGAGTACCAACACACGAAATCGCTATGATGATGACAATTGCCCTAAGATTTATACCTACCTTGCTTGAGGAAACCGACAAGATAATGAAAGCACAACAAGCGAGAGGTGCAGATTTTGAAAGTGGGAATATTATAAACAGAGCAAAGAGTTTAATACCAATTTTGGTTCCGTTATTTATTAGTGCATTTAGAATTGCACAGGATCTAGCCATGGCAATGGAAGCTAGGTGTTATAGAGGTGGAGAAAATAGAACCAGAATGCATGAAATGAAATTTAATAAAAAAGACATATTGGCATTTATTGGACTGATATTATTTTTGGGAATAATTACAGCGGAGGCATATTTTTTATGAATACTAGGAAAGTAGCACAAGGGGCTATTATTGCGGCTATTTATGCGGTTGTGACTATAGCAATAGCACCATTAAGTTATGGTGTTATGCAGTTTAGAGTTTCGGAGGCATTGACTGTTTTGCCTATGTTTACTCCAGTTGCAATACCAGGGCTTTTTATCGGTTGCATTGTGGCAAATATGGTCAGCCCAGTAGGCGTAATTGATATGGTGCTTGGAAGTCTTGCGACTTTGATTGCAGCATATTTTTCATACAAACTAAGAGACAAAAAATGGTTAGTTCCACTGCCACCAGTTATTATTAATGGTATTGTGGTAGGGTGTATGTTGTATTTTGTATATGGCATCGATATTTCCCTAATGGGTTGTATGGCGTGGGTAGGACTTGGCGAAGCTGTAATCTGCTACGGAGTGGGTTATCCACTATCAAGAATTTTAGATAAACACAAAGGAATCTTTATATGAGACAAAGAAAGATAAAAAATATAGAACAGAAGTTGGAAGAACTAAACGAGTTTTCCGTTGCTGAGCCAAAGGAATGTAAAGGCAGATGGGCGGAAATATTTGGCAACGACAATCCTATATATTTGGAGCTAGGCTGTGGCAAAGGCAATTTTATTCTAGGTCAAAGCAAAGATAAACCAAATTGCAATTTTATTGGAGTTGAAGGACAGAGCAGTGTTTTGCTAAGAGCTTTTGAGAAAGCCAGGGAAAATGGATGTGACAATGTAAGGTTGTTTTGTGACTTTGTCAATGATGTAAGAGATTACTTTGATGATGGAGAACTTGCAGGTGTTTACTTAAACTTTAGCGATCCATGGCCAAAAGCTAGACATGCCAAACGACGTTTGACATATGGGCAGCATCTAAAACAATATATGCAAATAATAAAATCAGGTGGTTTTGTTGAATTCAAAACGGACAATGATGGCTTGTTTGAGTTTACTATGGAGCAGATAGAAGAGCAAAATATGACAGTTGTTGAAATATCAAGAGATTTACACAATTCACAGTTTACGGCAAAAAATATTACCACTGAGTATGAAGATAAATTTAGAGGACTTGGAAAGAATATTAATTATGTAAGGATAAGAGCCTAAAAGGCTCTTTTAAAATTTGATGAATTTGTTAGGATTTAGACATTTGCCATCTTTAATAATTTCAAGATGTAGATGTGCAGGCTCTAAAGATTCAAACATAGCCGTTTTCCCTACGCCACTTATGATTTCGCCTTGGGACACTGTATCGCCTTCTTCTACCATTTTATCGGTGGAAAGGTTACAGTATTTTGAAATGTATCCATTTTTATGAGCGATTTCAATTGTTATTCCAAGACCGCCATCGTTGCTAACCTTGGTTACTGTGCCAGCAGCGATTGCTACTACTTGTGTATCTTCGGGGGCCTCTAGGTCAATGCCACTGTGTGTCATAAACTGATCCAGAGTCTTTGAATATATCACCATATCCATTGAGTAATCTTTGGATATTGTTGTAGCAGTTTTGGAAATGGGTTTAATAAAAGACGCTTCCTCCTTAGGTTTACCAGCATTTTTTTCTTTGCTATCAACTGTAGGAATGGTAACTGATACGTTTTTATCATCTGATGTATCTGGCGGTGTATTTTTTTCAGAAGTAGTTTTATCTGAAACCGGAACATCAGGCTGACTGCTTGAAATTTTATCGATGTTTGCCTTGATTGTGAAGATTGATGTCAATGCTATTACGCAAAAACATAACATCAGTACAACGGCAACTTTATCTTTTCCCTTTTTGTTTTGAATTGGTCGCATAATTTTCACCTCCGTTTAGAATTATTATCACCAAAATACGAAACATTCATACCGAAATTTACTTGTAATAAATAGAAGTTCATAATATAATAGTAGAAATTAATTTAGAGAGGTACAAAATGCAAGAATATATTTTAGCAGCAGAAAATGGAAGAAAAATCCCAAAGGAAGACAAAATTTTTGGCATTAGCAGAAGAGCCAAAGAAATGATTTCAAAGGAAGGGAAGGACAAAGTTGTAAACGCAACCATAGGCGCATTGCTTGACGATGATGGAAAACTAATTGTTCTTTCGTCAGTTGACGAGACTTTCAAGGCTTTGACTCCAATTGAATATGCTGAATATGCACCAATAGGAGGCACGCCAAACTATAAGAAGGCTGCAATCAAGGCGGCCCTTGGCAAATATCAGGCCAAAGGGTATGTAGAAGCCATAGCAACTCCAGGCGGTACAGGTGCAATAAGGAATACTATTTCCAATTATTCTTTGCCAGGAGATAAGGTTTTGACATCGGATTGGCACTGGTCACCGTACAACACTATTGCCCAAGAAATAGGCAGAACTATTGACACATATCAGTTGTTTAACGAAAAAAGAGAGTTTAATATTGAGAAATTTACTGAAAAAGTTGAAGAATTACTAGTGACTCAAGAAAGACTTGTAATAATAATAAACACGCCAGCGCACAATCCTACGGGGTACTCATTGTCTAATGGCGATTGGACAAAAGTGGTTGAAATGTTAAAGACGGTTGGTAAAGGTAAGAAAATCGCATTATTAGTCGATGCCGCATACATAGATTTTGCAGGTGACGAAGACAAATACAGAGAGTTTTTACCTATTATTGAAACCTTGCCAGAAAACATATTACCGATTATTGCATACAGCATGTCAAAGACATATACTTTATACGGCATGAGATGTGGCGCAATGATTTGTTTGGCAAAGACGGCACAAATCGCTGATGAGTTTAAAAGGGTATGCGAGTTTTCTTCTCGTGGTTCTTGGTCAAATTGTGCAAAAGCATCGCAATCCATCATAGCCAATATTTTTAATGATGAAAAGCTTTTGGCAAAGGTAGACGCAGAAAGATCATATTTTAGAGAGATGCTTATTAGAAGAGGAAAAGCATTTGAAGAAGAAGCAAACAAAATAGGCCTTGAGATTGTTCCTTTTGATGCAGGGTTCTTTGCATCGATTCCCTGTGACAATCCAGATGAGATTAGTGCCAAGCTAGAAAAGCAAGGATTATTCCTTGTACCCCTTGGAAAAGGCATAAGAGTTTCCATCGCTTCTATCTCGGAAGAAAAATGTAGGCTTTTACCAAAGAAAATCCTTGAAGCTATGAGCAAATCAGTGTAGAATGGTATAGTACACAAAAATTATTAATAGTGAGTTCTCGAAATTAGGAACTCACCATATGCGGGCGTAGGTTAGTGGCAAACCGTGGCCTTCCCAAGGCTAAGTTGTGAGTTCGATTCTCATCGCCCGCTCCAAATGAAAAGCACCGAAAAACGTTGAAATTTCAACAAGTATTCGGTGCTTATTTTTTTATAGTTTTTACAAATAATGTAATTCAAAGTGCCATTTTATGCCCTTTTATGCCCTTTAAGTGCAACACCCCCTGCAACACCCTTGTTAATTAAATCGGCTGCATTAATGATAGATTGGTCAGTAGCAATTAAGTGCTTATTTTATATTATAATCCTAAACGTTCTTTTAATGCCTCTTGCAAAACAC
>JAVXAG010000075.1:0-8966 GCA_036660615.1 Anaerovoracaceae bacterium | reverse complement strand
TACCTTACATTTGACTCTATTCACAGTATTTTGCAACACTATATGCTTGATTTGGCAAAAAAAAAGCACATAACAATTGCTTAGCTGACCTGGTCTTTGACCCCACACTTGCCTTTACCCGAGTTTCTCGGAGGACTTACTTCTAAACTACGCCATGATCACTGCCGCTTTAGCGAACAGCTTACGTGGATCCTTTTGCCCGTAACTGGCTTGGACTTTCAACCACAGACCTAAGCAATTGTTATATACTCTTTTAAATTTTTAAAAATCATCTCTCCCTGCTGCAAAAGAAATGAAATACACTTTCTTGACTCCTGCTTTGTTCAAAGCACTAATGCATTCCCTCGCTGTGCTTCCAGTTGTATAAATATCGTCCACTAGTAAAACTCTTTTGCCCTCTAGCATTCTACACCATTTGGGCGAAACAATAAACATATTTTTTACATTTTGTTTTCTTTCAAGTGGATTAAGTCCACGCATAGGTTTCGTATCTTTGATTCTATCCATTGATTTAGGCAGGCTAGGCACGCCCACTAACTTTGATAAATACTTTGTAATAAGCTCTGCATGATTAAACCCTCTCTTGCGCTGTTTCTTTTTAAACATAGGAACTGGCACAATACAATCGTACTCAATGTTTTCTAGTTCCAGCCTGTCCCCCATTATTTCCGCAATAATTCGGGCAATGTAGGTTTTCTTGTTGTATTTTAGGGCAAATATTATCATTCTTTCATAAAGGCCATATTCTGAGCAGGTGAAAAAATCCTCTGTCGAATTTTCCCCATTGTTCCAACGTATGTGTTCCATACAGTGGTCACATAGACAATAAGTTCTGGTTTCGTCTATAATGTTTCCACAGCACATACAATAAATCGATGGTGGATATACCAAATCCAAACCATTTTTCACTAACTCTTTGATTTTGATGGTTACACCTCCAACATTCTCATTAGTCTGGTTTTTAGCCCCGAATACCTGCTAGTGATTCTATTGTTGTCAATCATTGCGTTCATTCTATTTTCTGAACCAACCAAAATTACAATCTGCTTTCCTCTAGTGACCGCAGTGTATAACAGATTCCTAGTTGCCAAAATCGGTGGGAACCAACTTATTGGCATTACCACAATTGGGAACTCACTGCCTTGGCTTTTGTGCACAGTAACTGCATAAGCAAGTTCCAGCTCGTCAAGTTGAGAAAACTCATAAGTAACATATTTGTCCTCGTCAAATATTACCGTCATTTCATTAAACTCTTTGTCAATTTTTTCTATAAACCCAACATCTCCGTTAAAGATGCCTTGTCCCTCTGAAAAATCACTTAGTTTTTTCCACTCTAGCTGATAGTTGTTTTTTATCTGCATAACTTTATCATTTTCGCGAAAAGTTCTATCTCCAAAAGTCTTTTCTTGCAGTGTATCTTTTGGTGGATTAAGAACCTGTTGCAATTCTTTATTAAGATTGTTACTACCAAGAGTTCCTTTTCGAACCGGTGTAAGAACCTGTATATCACGCACCGGAACAACCCATTCGTAGTAGTTTGACAGCCTCTTAGTCAAAAGCTCTTTGATTAAATCAAGCATTCCTTTTTCCGTAGGTTGCCTCATAAAGAAAAAGTCTTTTCCCTTTTCATTGCAAGAAGGATACTCCCCATGGTTTATTTTGTGAGCATTTACAACAATCAAACTTTCCTTAGCCTGACGAAAAATCTCTGTCAACTTGACTGTATAAACGTATTCACTGTCGATAATGTCCCTAAGCACATTACCTGCGCCAACTGATGGAAGTTGATCACTATCGCCCACCATAATCAGTCTTGTACCTGGTTTTATTGCATCAAGAAGCCCGTTCATAAGCATTATATCAATCATTGAGGCTTCATCTATAATTATCACATCGTAGTCCAATGGATCCTCGCTGTTTTTGCCAAAGTTCATATTGTCGTCTTTTTCCGAGTAATAGTACTCCAACATTCTGTGTATGGTTGAGGCATAGTGTCCAGATGTTTCTGTAATTCTCTTAGCAGCTCTCCCAGTTGGAGCCGCAATAGCAGTTTTAAATCCACTTTGCTTAAAGATATTTATTATGGTGTTGATAATAGTGGTTTTTCCTGTACCAGGGCCACCTGTAATTACCGAAACACCACTTACCAGTGAGCTCTTTACTGCATTTTTCTGATTCTCGGAAAGAGTAATTCCGGTCTCTCTCTCAGTCATCTTTATCATTCCATCTATATCAACAGCCAGTGACTTTAGTGATGCGTTAGTAATTGCTACAAGGTTTTTGCAAACTTTTTGCTCAGCCATATAGTATGCAAATAGGTAGACCACAGTTTGTCCGTTAAGATTGTCAACTTGAACATCTCCCTCAAATGCCATTTCCACTAATGTTTCATAAACATTTTGGGTAGAAACCTCCAGAAGTTCCCCTACTTTTTCGCATAGTTCTTGCTGTGGCATATAAGTATTGCCTTCTCCTGCAAAATACCATAAGCCATATGAAATTCCACTTTTTATTCTAAATGGGCTGTCTTTTTCGATTCCCATCCTAGTTGCGATTACGTCGGCTTTTCTAAAACCAATGCTCTGGACTTCATTTACCAGTCGATACGGGTTTTCCTCAACTATTTCTATAGTATCCGCACCATATGCTTTATATAACCTCATAGCATATTCTGTTGAAATACCAAGTGTTTGGAAGTATATAGAGATATTTGCAAACTCCCTTTGTGATGCATATGATTCGCCAATAGACTGAGCTCTTTTCTCTCCTATCCCACTTATCTTAGCAAGTTTTTCTGGATTATTTTCAATAATATTCAGGGTATCTTCGCCAAACTTATTTACAATCAACTTGGCAGTCTTTGGACCGATTCCCTTTATAACTCCCGACGCCAAAAAACCCTCAATTCCATCCTTGCTGCTGGGCATAACCTCTTCAACTTCTGAAAAAGCAAACTGCTCACCATATGTGGGATGAACCTTGAAGGTCCCTCTGATTTTATAGTTTCTGCCTTTATTGCAATTAGGAAGACAGCCTACGACTGTAAGCAATTCTTCCTCTGTTTCCATTATTGCAATTGTATATCCATTTTCGTTATTATGAAAAATTATTTCTTCAATAATACCCGTTTTTTCTTCCATGATTTATTTCATCCATTTTACACGTCTTGCACTTGCCGCCAATTTGCTCTTTGAGAACTTTTTAGCCTTTTCTAGCAAATCTTTTCTAGTGTTTAGCTTAGGTTCTTTATGTACAACGTCAGTAAGCATAAGTAGCAACTCTCCTACTTTTTCACCATGAGCGATTCCCGCTTCCAAAATATCATTTCCATCTATTGCCAAATCTTCTATGAATACTGGCTCTCTATTTTTAATGATCTCGTTCATCATATGATTTCTTGATTCAATCTTCGTTACATGTTGGTTATAGATAATCCTCTGTGCTTTTGACAGATTATGAAGATAATTGTATTTTTCTATTCCATGCTCAACCAAAAATCTCTTAAAGTCTTTTGCTTCATATAGGAATTGTATATTTATCATCTCTGTCATTGCCTCGTACAAAAGAGCATATGTTTCACTGTCATAGTTGAGTCTGTCAATGGCCTGCAATCCTCTTTTTTTATCAAAGCATGTATATAAAAGTCCCAATCTTCTTGTTCTAACTTGCTTGGTTTTATCAATGTTTTCGCAAAGAGTAGTAAAGTTCATCATTTCACGAGAATTCATTTTCTTTGAAACTTCTTCTCCAACTACGGCAGCCATAATACCGGAACTTGCCATCATATTTAAACCTTTGCCTGCATAAGTTGCGACCAAAATTCTTTCAAGCTCGCCTCTTATTCTGTCAACGCTGACATTCTCTAGAAGTCTCCAGTTGCCAAGTATCGCATCAAATACGCTCTTATGCAAATCGAAACCAAGTTCTGCTGCGAATCTTATTGCTCTCATCATTCTAATTGGATCCTCTTGGAATCTTTCCACTGGATCGCCAATTGTTTTGATTATCTTTTTCTTAATGTCTTCTCTTCCCTCGTATAAATCAATAAAGCCTCTTTCTGCATTGTCTGCCATAGCGTTTATTGTGAAATCTCTTCGTTTTAAGTCTTCTTGGATATTATCAATAAAAGTTACTTCGTCTGGTCTTCTATGGTTTGTGTATTGACCGTCAAGTCTATACGTTGCGACGTCCACAATTATTCCCTCTATTCCAGTAACTTTGCCTTCTTCGTCAATAATGTCCTCTGTGTAATCAAATCTTATTACACTAAATTTTTCACTAATTACTTTTGCCTCTGGGAAAATTCTAGTCAAATCTTCAAGTCTGGCAGCTGTAGCCAAATCCCAATCCACTGGTGTCATTCCAATCAATGAATCTCTTACGCAACCTCCAACCGTATATGTTTCAAATCCTTCGGTTTCTAATTTTTTTATTATGTTGCTCACTTCTCTAGGTAACTTAATCAATTTTCTTCCTCCCGTTCGTTCTTTTCTATTTATACTAAGGGTTTATATAGTCTTCTATTATCAAGTGTCCATACTCGATCTGAGAACTCACCTGGTTCTGTAGATTCAAGTGCTTTCTGCATATCGTACATTCTAGCATCCAAAATATCCAAATAGTGAAGCACTTCTGCTTCTGGAAATAAAGGTTTTTTTGGACTACCAAATTCTGGTTCATAGTGGTGTGACAAAATCATATGTTCTAGCATAATAGCTTTTTCTCTTGGAAAATTCAATTCGTCTGTAAGTCTATCCAAAGATTTCACCCCTTGAATTATATGTCCTAGCATCTGTCCTTCAAAGGAGTATCCTGAGGCAATTCCCATTTCGTTGGAATCAATCTCGTTTAATTTCTCCATGTCGTGAAGGATTACTCCAGCCTCTACCAAATCAGCATTTAGGTTGGTGTATACTTGGCATATTCTCTGTCCTGTCATCAACATTCTTTTTACGTGGTACAAAAGGCCACCGAATTCTGCATGGTGATTTTTTGAAGCTGCTGGATAATACAACAGTTTCTCTTTATTCTCTGTTAGCACCATAACACAAAGATTTTTTAAATCTTGATCTTTGAGTTTGTTTGCGACCTCAAAGATATAGTTGAACATATCTTCGGATTTTTCTGGTGCTGCTTTTATGTAATCGGCAATTTCTATTTGATCTTGCGCTGTTAGATTTCTAATTCTAGTTATTCTAAGTTGTTTAAGGCCGTTCCACTCTGTGACATTTGCCTTAACTTTTACGACATCGCCTTCTTCTATTTTATTGTAGGCCTCCAAATCTCCATCTGAAACATCCCATTTTTTTGCGGAAACGTCACCACTTCCGTCAGCTAATGTGACGTCCAAATATTGTTTTTTGTTTGAGCCTAGTTTTATTGCTATGCTCTTAACCATAAAAAAGTCTGTGACTTCTTGGTCAGGTCTTAACTGTGATACAAAAATTTCTTTCATATTGTTCCTTCCTCGTATAAATCACTATTTATTAATTATATACTATTTGTACCAATTAGTATATAATAATTAATGTACTTTTTTAATATGTTAGTACCTTGGCTTTCTTTTGAAAATAATAATTGTGGAGGATTTTAAAATGGACTTTGGTAAAAGTTTTGATGCTAAAAAAACAAAAGAGGATATTGTAACTTGGATTCGTGACTGGTTTGAAAAAAACGGAAAAGGCTGTAATGCAGTGCTTGGAATATCTGGTGGAAAAGACAGTTCTGTCGTTGCCGCTCTTTGCGTAGAAGCTTTGGGCGCTAACAGGGTAATTGGTGTTTTGATGCCAAATGGTACCCAAAGTGACATTGACGTTTCTACAAAACTTGTTGAACATCTTGGAATTACTTCATATACAATAAACATTGCTGACTGCTACAACGGTATGATGTCTCAGCTTGAATCTGTTTTGCCTGAGATCTCTAAACCAACAGTTTTTAATTTGCCTGCCCGCATTCGCATGTCGGCTGTATATGCCGTTGCTCAATCAACAAACGGGCGTGTTGCAAACAC
Source organism: Anaerovoracaceae bacterium (assembly GCA_036660615.1). Taxonomy (GTDB): domain Bacteria; phylum Bacillota; class Clostridia; order Peptostreptococcales; family Anaerovoracaceae; genus JAVXAG01. The sequence continues at coordinate 2,953 of JAVXAG010000075.1, read as the reverse complement.
CTGCAACTTATCGGAAGACTGGGTCGGTTACTCAACCCGTTATGGTGATTCCGCCGGTGATTTCAGTCCATTATCTTTTTTGACTGTGGCTGAAGTAAAGGCAATCGGACGTGAAGCTATGCTTCCAAGCATTTTTGTAGACAAGGTTCCAATCGATGGCCTCTGTGGCAAAACTGATGAAGACAATCTCGGTTTCTCTTATGAAACCCTAGACAAATATATACGAACTGGCATCTGCGAAGATGCAGCAACAAAAGCGCGAATTGATAAAATGCACAATGCCAATCAATTCAAGCTCAAGTTTATGGATTGTTATAAATTCTAATAAGTTTATATGACAGAAATAAAGCCGTAAGATACGTAATGCATATCCTACGGCTTTTGTTATATAATTGATTCTTCTTCGTATGATTGATTTGTAGGTTCAGGTTCAGCTTCTTTGACTAGTACGATAGATGCTTTGAACAAGTCACCGTCTATTGAGATGTCGAACCAACCTTTCATAAGTTTTGTAAGGTCTTTTGCGATGGCAAGGCCAAGGCCACTTCCTTCAGTAGCTCTTGATTCATCTCCTCGTTTAAATCTTTCCATCAGTTCGTCTGCACTAATGTTCAGTGGATCACGAGAGATGTTTTTAACTTCCAGAACAATTAGACTGTCGGTTTTTTCTTGTAAATCTATATAAACTCTGCTGCCATCAAGGGCATATTTGCTTACATTTACTAGAAGATTTTCGATTACTCTCCAGAGAAGTTGACCGTCAGCTTTGACATAGGCCTTTTCCATAGCCGGAGTGAAAATAACATTAAGGTTTTTGGCTAAGAGTTTTTCCTCTAATTCGCCCAAAGCTTGGTTTACAATAGAAATCATTTCGATTTTTTCCATATTTACTGGAATTGCCCCGCTTGATGCCTTTGCCGCCTCAAATAAATCTTCGGTTAACTTCTGCAAACGCTTTGTTTTTTTATCGATTATGTCAAGATACTCAGGAGCTCCTTCGCAGTCAAGCCCCTCCGTCTTTAGTAAGTCAATATATGTTACCATGGACGTAAGTGGCGTTTTTAGATCGTGTGAAACATTTGAAATCAGGTCGGTTTTTAGGCGCTGATTCTTTAGTTCATTTTGAACTGCGATATTTGATGCCGCGGATATTTCATTAATTCCCATAGCCAACCTATCAAGTTCGCCAATGCCATTTACGTCTATCTTATAATTCAAGTTCCCACTTTTTACTTCATTTATGCCATTCTTTACTGCCATATATTTTTTCATCTGCATCGGTACAAATATGAAAATTGCTATCAATACAATAACTGCACCAAATATGGTGGCGGATAACAAGCATCCAACAACTAAAACCAACATTAGTTTCCAAAATACGTGGTCATTTTTTCTAAAGCTGTCTATCAAATATATGACAGCTCCACCACAAATTGAATATTTCCAAAAAGTTTTAGCCTTTATTTTCTTGATTATAGAAAGAAACAGCGCTAACTCAAGAGTCATAATTGCAATTAACAGAGCTACTGCAAAGGTAGCTTCTACCCATAGAGGCGAAAATGTACCTGTCGTAAAATACATCTCAAATTTATCTATTTGTTGAATGTTTCCTAACAGCCAATTTGACCTAAAAAGGTAATCGCCTGTCATAGTTATAACCGCAAATAATCCAATCCAAGAAAATCCTCCAACTAACAACTGAACCTCTGTAAAGATTTTATCTAAAAAGTTATTTTTAATAACTCCATCTTCATCTTTTTCACCTACGTTTGCAATGGAATATATAAGCGTAGTTAAAAATATTACATCACAGCCTATTTGACATAGCCAGAAATTTGAAATTCCTTGTTCCATTAGTTGTTGTGCCTCCGCCATAGGCGATGTCCCATCTGGCAAAACCACTGATGATACTTCGTAAAGCATAAACAAAATCAGTGCAAACAAAAATGCCCCTGCTGCTGCTATTACGCATAATGTCGTCATAAGGGCAAACAGCCCTTTTTTATATTTTTTCAATTTTATATCCAATTCCCCACACCACCTTTAAATATCTTGGGTTTTTAGGGTCAATTTCGATTTTTTCCCTAATTCTCCTAATATGCACAGCAACTGTATTCTCTGGATTGAAAGCCGGTTCGTTCCACACGCTTTCGTATATATGCTCCATAGAAAACACCTTGCCTGCATTCTGTGTCAATAACTTTAAAATTCCGAACTCTATTGGAGTAACAATGACTTGATCACCATCAAGTGTAACGGTTTTTTCGTCATCATCAACTTCCAATCCCCCTGTTTTGTAAACACCAGTTTTTTTCTCCATACTGCCTAGATTCACATATCTTCGTAATTGTGATTTGACTCTGGCAATAAGCTCTAGCGGATTAAAAGGCTTTGTTATGTAGTCATCAGCCCCCACATTTAGTCCAGTGATTTTATCGTAATCCTCGGACTTTGCTGACAACATTATAATTGGAATATTTTTTTCTTGACGAATTCTCATAGTCGCCTGAACACCATCCATATTTGGCATCATTACATCCATAATGACCAAATGAATTTGTTCTTTATCCACAACGTTCAAGGCTTCTACCCCATCAAATGCCTTAAATACTGTGTAACCTTCATTGCGAAGATAAATTTCAATTGCTCCTGCGATTTCTCTGTCATCGTCACATACTAAAATATTCATAAGCCTTACTCCTAACTTTCCCTTTTCCCCGTCTACAATTACAAGGATACTATCTAAATATTACAAACAGGTCGTCCTGTTTCTTACAAAATTCTTAATAAATTTTATCACACATTTACTCAGTATGCACCCTTTTGTATTATGCATTTTTAAAATGTCTTATTTATATTGAAACAATTAGTTTTGGAAAATGATTTTTTGGGGGGCTTGCACTGGGGTTTTGGGAGGGCGTGCACTGGGATTTTGGGTGGGGCGTGCACTGGG
>JAVXAG010000074.1:0-9105 GCA_036660615.1 Anaerovoracaceae bacterium | reverse complement strand
CCCGCAGCTCACATTAATTATTCCTCATTCAAACTAAAGTCTTTTTGGGAAAGGGTGTAGATTGTGTCTGCGTATATTTTTGTCATTGTCATCAACTTGTCAATTTCAATGCACTCGTTTTTTTGGTGCATCAGATCCTCGTCGCCGGGGAAAGCGCCACCAAAAGCAACTATATTTGGAGTGGCACGAGCGTAAGTTCCGCCACCTATTACTTGAGGTTTGCTCACAGTGTCACCAGTGTGTTTTTGGTAAATTGACATTAGGGCTTTTATCATTGGACTGTCTGGCGCCATGTAGATTGGCGGCTTGTGTTTTAGTTTGATAATGCCCAAGTTGTACTTGTTTATTACAGGCATAATTCCGTCATAAATTTGAGTATCCGTACAGGTTACAGGATATCTAACATTTATTGTAAGGGTTGCCGCTTCGGGAATTAGGTCAATTATGCCAACATTTAGAGTAAGTTCGCCTGATGGTTCATCACAAAAGCCGCAGCCCAGATTTACACCGTTTGTGTTAAAGCCAATGTACTTGTTGTATAAATCTATAAAATCATTAATGTCGTCATTTACAAAATTAAGATGCGATAAGAAATCCATCATTACCGATATGGCGTTTAGACCTCGCTGAGGATTTGCACCATGAGCTGCAATGCCTTGGGTAGTGATTTCGAGAGATTTTCCTATGCCCTTAACATTGATTTTGCTGCCAGTGTCAGAACGGTACTTGGTAATTTGCTCTTTGATTTCTACATATATAGACATGTCAATGCTGCGGATTACTGCACGAGCGTGATCTGGAACCATATTTTCGGCAGAGCCACCCTTTAAACTGCGAAGCTCTAGGCCTTTGACCGTAGTCTTGCCAAACTTCTTTGCCAGTTCAAAAGTAATGATACCTTTTTCACCATTTATTGCAGGAAATTCCGCATCTGGCGTAATTCCGTAGTTAGGGGGTTTTACTTTGGATAGATAATAGTGCATACCGTTCCAGGCAGTTTCCTCATCAAGTCCAAGAATTAACCTAACCTTTTTGTCAGGTTCAAAACCACATTGAGCCAAAGCTTTCATTGCAAATAGACTTGCAACCACAGGGCCTTTGTCGTCAGTAGTTCCCCTACCATAGATTTTGCCGTCAGCGATATCGCCGCTAAATGGGCCATGAGTCCAGCCGTCACCTTCTGGAACTACGTCCAAATGGCCGAGAATTCCAACAATTTCTTCACCAATTCCCATGTCAATATGACCACCATAATTATCTATGTTGGCCGTTTCAAATCCAAAATCCTTACCCTTATTTAGAACCAACTGAAAAGCATCAGAGACACCTTGCCCAAAAGGAAATATAGAGCCAGTTTTTGTAGTAACTGGCTCATTTCTAACGCTATTGATTCTGATAAGCTCCTGTAAGAATCCTATCATCTCATCTTTATTTTCTTCAATTTTTTTAATATAATCCGTTACCATTAGTCTACAGACTCAACGCCTTTGATTTCAGGATAGCTCTCAACTAAAATTCTTTCAACTATTCCTTTAAGTGTCATCTTTGCGCCTGGGCATCCTGCACAGTGTCCTTGAAGTCTAACTCTTACAATGTTGTCCTCTGTTAGTTCAACAAATTCAATGTCTCCACCATCTCTCTGTAAAACAGGTCTAATAGTATTTAGTGCTTCTACAATTTTTTCTTCCATGTTTTTCCTCCGTATATCTTATTATAAATTAGTTTACTGTATATATTGAAACAAAGTTTTTTCCTCTTACTTCGTCAATATTTATTGTTTTGTATGGATCTCCAATTGGGCTAAAGGAAATTTCACCTGAAGCGCCTTGGAATTTCTTTGTGGTTGCAAGGGAACTTCTGACAAGTTCAGAGTCAACCGAGCCAACCTTTGCAATCGCTCCTGTTGCCAATAAATATGCATCAAAAGCAAGAGCTGTTTCTACTGCAGGGGCTTGGTCTTTTCCATATTTTTTTGTATATTCCTCTATGAAAAGTTCAGCCGTTTTTGTAGTAGTAGAGTTCTTACTAAAATCCGATGTAATCGCAACTTTTAGCCTTGGATATTTCATAATTATCTTCAAGAATTTCTCTGAATGCCAGTCCTTTGTTCCTAAGAAAGTTACATCATACATAGCCATTTCATTAGCTCTTTTGAAGATTTCTTCCACAGTCTTTGGTGAAGATATTGGCATAAAAATAGCATTTGCTCCAGATATCTTTGCATCTACCAAATATCCCGCATAGTCTGTATAATCAGCATCAACCGATGGTACTTCTTGATTGTAGGATATATAGTTTTCATCTTTTGTCAAAGATTTTATTGCACTTTGAAACTTTTTTGCTACTGAAATAGAAGCATCATCATTCTCTGCACGAAGTATGGCACATTTTTTTGCTTTTAGTCCTTTTACAGCGTACTCAGCCAAAGCAGCCCCTTGACTAGATTCCAAGAAACACACCCTAAAATAGTAAGGATTGTTTACCGTTATCAAAGGATTTGTTGTGGAAATAGTAATCGCCGGTGTCTTTGAAGCCTTAATATATTGACTTGCCTGCAAAGCACAAGCTTCCCCATAAGTTCCAAGTACCACTGCGGGCTTCTTAGTCAAAAGATCTTGCACTGCAGTTTCCGTCACATAAAGACTTGACTGCGTGTCCGCATAAATCAATTCAACCTTTTTCCCCAAAACTACCGGATATAGTTCATGAGCCAATTCTATACCCATAATTTCCAGTTTTCCCTTTTCGCTATCTCCACCTGTCTGTGGCTCCAAGACTCCAATTTGAATAGTCTCCGACGCCGCACCTTTTTCATTGAAAAAAGCTTCTCTGAAATTATCCAAAGTCGAACAGCCTGACAGCATTGCCATTATTAGCATAATACTAATAACTATACTTAATTTTTTATATTTTCTCATTGCTCACCTACCTAATTAATCTGCCTTACTCACCCAAATATGCCTTTTGCACTTGTGGATTTTCAAGAAGTTCTTTGCCTTTTCCATGCAAAGTTATCTCTCCAGTTTCCATTACATATGCATAGTGTGAAATTTGTAAGGCCGCTTTAGCGTTTTGCTCGATAAGCAACACATTGACTCCTGCTCTATTAATCTCTTGGATTATAGAGAAAATGTCTTTGATTACTAACGGAGCAAGCCCCAGGGAAGGTTCATCTAACATCAACAGTTTGGGTTTTGTCATAAGTGCACGCCCCACTGCAAGCATCTGCTGCTCACCACCAGAAAGTGTACCGCCTTGTTGCCATTCTCTTTCCTTCATTCTAGGAAAAAGTTCATATACCCAATCTCTGTCTTTTTTTACTTGTTCTTTATCTTTTCTTAAATATGCTCCTACAGTCAAATTTTCAGCAACTGTAAGATCTGGAAATATTCTCCTGCCTTCTGGGCAAAGGACAATTCCATGCTTAACTACGTCGATGGTCTGCATCTTTGTGATGTCAACTCCATCAAATTCAATTGTACCCATAGATTTGTTGACTACACTCATTATCGCTTTTAGTGTAGTACTTTTTCCTGCGCCATTAGCGCCGATTAGTGAAATTATTTGTTTGTCAGGTACATCTAAGTCAATCCCTTGAAGTGCGTGAATTCCACCATAATGGACGTGTAAATCTTTTATTTTTAACATTAGTCATCTACCCCCAAATATGCTTCTATAACTTTAGGATTGCTCTGAATTTCTTTTGGATTACCCTCTGCAATTAGTGTTCCATAATCAAGTACATATATTCTGTCGCAAACACCCATAATTACATGCATATGATGCTCTATCATAAGAATAGAAAGCTTAAATTCATCTCTAATCTCTGCAATAAAGTGCATCAATTCGTCTGCCTCTTGTGGATTCATACCTGCTGCCGGTTCGTCAAGAAGTAGCAGTGTAGGTTCAGTTGCCAATGCACGAGCTATCTCAAGATGTCGCTGTTTACCATATGGCAACGAACTTGCTACGTCATCTTTGTTCTTTTCAAGTCCCAAAATCTTCAAAAGTTCCATTGTATCTTCTCTCATTTTCTTTTCTTCTTTATGGTTTAACATAAAGGTTGCAGAAAATACATTTGCTTTTATATTCATGTGCTTAGCTATCAAAACATTTTCAAATACACTCAAACTCTTAAAAAGTCTAATGTTTTGGAATGTTCTAGCCGCTCCAAGTTTGGTTATTTTATCTGGTGTCAACGCAACTTTTTGCGTATAACTTCCAGCGTTTTGACCGTTGTACAAGTCTTTCATTTTACCTGTTGGGTAATTCTCCAAAACACGTTTGCCATTGATTTCAACGGCTCCGTTTGTTGCATCGTATACGCCGGTTATTACGTTAAACACTGTGGTTTTTCCTGCTCCGTTTGGTCCGATAAGCCCTATTATTTCTCCCTTATTTACTTCTAAGTTCAAATTGTTAACGGCTACAACACCACCAAATTGCATGGTCACGTCGCAAAGTTTTAATATATTTTCTTTACTCATTGCTGGCACCTTCTTTGCTAACTTCTTTGGTCACGTCTTTGCTCTTTCCTTTGAATTTGGCGCCTATACTCTTGAAAAAGTTTATCAGGCCATCCCAAGAAAATTCTTTTTGTCCCATAATTCCTTTTCTCCAGAATAGAACTACCATCATCAAGATAATTGAGAATACTACCATTCTAAATCCAGTTCTTAGGAAAGGTACTTCAAATGAGCCAATCATCATAGTGTTATCTAAGAATCTCAACCACCATTCTTTTGCAAATGTTACTAGGAACGCAGCCAGTACGCTTCCTGTTATACTTCCCATTCCGCCGATTACTACTATCAGCAAAATATTGTATGTCATGGTAATGCTGAATGTTGTTGAGGAAATAGCTCCAAGGAACATCGCTAGTAATGCTCCTGCAATTCCTGCAAAGAATGAGCTTACTATAAATGCCAACTGTTTGTGTTTTGCTAAGTCAATTCCCATAGTTTCTGCGGCAATTTCATCTTCTCTTATGGCTTTGAATGCTCTACCATATGACGATCTTACTAACAAAACAACTATGCCAATACATATTGCCACTATGATAAATGTTATGAATAGTGAATTGTATCCTGGAATATTGTTTAGTCCTAATGAACCGTTTGTTATGTGGTTTAGTGGAGAACTTGCTATAACTATTCGAACAATTTCTGCAAACCCAAGAGTTGCAATTGCAAAATAGTCACTCTTTAGTCTAAGGATAGGTGCTCCAATAATTACTGCAAATATAGCTGCTACAACTCCTGCAATTAAAATACCAACAAACATTGGTAATTGAACATTTGCAAGTCCGTCTGCGACTCCATATAAATAATATACCATTGATTTTTTTGCAACTGGAATTGTAAATACTGCATACGCGTATGCTCCAACTGCCATAAATCCTGCTTGCCCTAGTGAGAACAATCCTGTGATACCGTTTAAAAGGTTCATGGAAACTGCTACTAGTGCATAAATCAAACTCAACTGCAATACTGAACGAAGCATTGATGATGGAGGGATATTTAGTTCAGCAACTAATGATAATCCCACTAACACAGCGATTGCAACTATTGAGCAAACAAATTTTGATTTCTTTGTCATAATTTACACCTTCTCTGTTAAATTTTCACCGAACAAACCTGTTGGTTTGAACATCAATACTACAATTAAAATGACGAATGTCAATACATCACTAAACTGTGACAGTCCTGCTGCTTTCATAAATGTTTCTGAAAGTCCTATTACAAAGCCGCCAACTACTGCCCCTGGAATACTTCCAATTCCGCCAAATACTGCTGCTATAAAGCACTTTAGACCTGGCAAAGATCCAGCTAGTGGATATACGGAAGGACGAGGAGTGAAGTAAAGCATTGAACCTACAGCTGCCAAGAAGCAACCTATTACAAATGTCACGCTTATTACTGTGTTTATCTTTATTCCCATAAGCTGTGCAGCTTCAAAGTCTTTTGATACTGCTCTCATGGCCATTCCAATTTTTGTGTGCTTTATTATCATCATCAATCCTACTACAAATGCTATTGTAATTATCGGTGTAATAAATGTAACCAATGAAGTTGAAACTTCACCAATTTTAATGGTTGTATTTAACACTGGAATTGATGGATATTGTCTTGGCAATGCTGAGAACAAGTACGTAGCCAAGTTCTGCAACAAATATGAAACGCCAATGGCTGAAATCATTATGGACATACGTGGTGATGATCTGAGTGGCTTATATGCCAGTTTCTCGATCAAAACGCCTAATACTACTGTACTCACTATCATAATAAACATCGACAGATACCATGGAAGCGCAAAGTCCACCATAGCAAAAATCATAAAATACGCTGCCATCATGAAGATATCTCCATGTGCAAAGTTTATTAAACGTAAAATACCGTATACCATTGTGTAACCAATGGCTATAAGTGCGTAAATTCCACCTATTGATATGCCTGCCAAACAATATTGTATTAGATCTATTAATGTCATTGTTTGTTAGCCTCCTAAAACTTAATAAATACCGAATAGTAAATACCACTTATTCACTAAGATTTGCAGATAATTTCTAACTGGTTTCCCCCAGTATTTGTGAATAAATGTCCACAAATCTTAATGAATCTGCCTGTATTTTCTTATCCCCTAATAACGCATAAAAGCGGTGAGAGGCATAAAGCCCCTTCGCCGCAAATTTATAACTCAATATTTAACAACTAAAATCGTCTTCGTTGAATCACTATGAACTGCCTTATTTTGCAATTGTTTGTGTTCTCAAGAATTTGAATTCTTTACTGTTAACTGAATCTTTGGTAATTGTCTTGATGTAAGCGATGTCTTTTATAGCATCTCCGTTTTCGTCGAAGGCTATTCCACCAGTAACTCCATCAAATGTAACTGTCTTAAGTGCATCTTTGATTGCTACTGAATTAATTGTTTCGATATCTGTTCCATTTAATGATTCTAATGCATGGTAAACTGCCATATATGCATCGTATCCTAATGCTGATACTGCTGCTACTGTGTAGTTTCCACCGTTAGCTGTCTTATTCTTATCGCTTGATTTTAGGTAATCTTTGAATCCTTTTACAAAGTCAGCTGCTACTGTACTCTTGTTTTGGTCTTTTTCATCAAAGAATGTTGATAATTTAACGCCTACTGCATCTTTTGAAATTATTGTTGCATTTTCCCAAGTGTCGCCAGCTAGGATTTGTGCATCGATTCCATTAGCTGCAATCTGTGGTAAGATTAATGTAGCTGTAGCAATTGATGATGGTATAAATATTACATCAGCCTTTGAGCTCTTAACCTTAGTTAAAATTGCGTTAAAGTCTGTTTCGTTTGTGTTATATGTTTCATCTGCAACAATTTCTCCGCCTACTGCTGCGAATGCTTCTTTGAAGTATCCAGCTAGACCTGTTGAATAGTCATCACCATTCTGTGAAATAACTGCTGCTTTTGTAAATCCTTCTTCTTTTGCAAAGTTAGCCATTACTGTTCCTTGGAATGGGTCAATAAAGCAAACTCTGAAATAGTAATCTTTTCCTAAGGTAACTTGTGGATTTGTACATGAACATCCAATTGCTGGAACTGCTGCTTTTTCAAATGTGTCTCCTGCTGCAATTGAAACTCCTGATCCATATGATCCTAATACTGCAACAACGCCTTTGCTAAGAAGGTTCTGTGCTGCTGTTGGAGCGGCTGCCTTATCGGATTGGTTGTCAACTTCTTCTAATACGATGTCGTAAGTTTTACCGTTGATTTCAACAGTAGGATTTACTTGGTTTGCATAACGTGCTCCCAATACTTCTTGCATTCCACCGCCGCCGTTTTCACCAGTTGTTGGTTCAAACACACCAATTTTTATTGTTGTACCTTCAACGGAAACTCCTGCTGCTGCATCGCTGTCTCCGCCACCGCCGCCGCAACCCATTGCGAACATTGAGAAAGTAAGAACTAATGCGAGTAATATCGCTATTTTCTTTTTCATTTTTTCTGTCCTCCTAATAAAATATTAACATCTAAATTTAAATCACAAAACCTTAAATGTTTTAGATATGTGCACTTACAATTATACTACTTTTGGTTGAAATGTAAAGATAAAATTGTTTTTTCTTGTTTATTGTACACTAAAAAAAAACGCATTTTCCAACTATTTGACTGTTTAATTAAACCAAAACGTGGTAAAATTATGTATACACAAAAAATGAATAGTTTTTCGCGTATTAAAGTATTAAATAAATTACACACTAAAGGAGGAAATTATATTATGAAATGGGTTTGTTCAGTATGTGGTTATGTCCACGAAGGAGATACTCCACCAGAAAAATGTCCAGTATGTAAAGTACCTGCAGATAAATTTGTTAAGCAGGAAAGCGGCGATGTGGAATGGGCTGACCAACATGTTGTTGGTGTTGCAAAGGGTGTTGATCCTGAAATTATTGAAGGTTTAAAAGCTAACTTTGCTGGCGAATGTTCCGAAGTTGGTATGTACTTAGCAATGTCTAGAGTTGCACATAGAGAAGGTTATCCTGAAATCGGTTTATACTGGGAAAAAGCAGCTTGGGAAGAAGCAGAACATGCAGCAAAATTTGCTGAGCTTCTAGGCGAAGTATTAACTGATTCAACAAAGAAGAATTTGGAAATGAGAGTTGAAGCTGAAGCTGGCGCTTGCGCTGGAAAGAAAGCTTTAGCAACTATGGCTAAACAACAAAATCTTGATGCTATTCACGACACAGTTCACGAAATGGCAAAAGACGAAGCTCGCCATGGCGCAGCATTCCAAGGCCTATTAAAAAGATATTTCGGCTAATAGATTAGTATTAGTAAATCGGGAGGTAAAAGTCGCTTGCGACCTTTGCCTTCTTTTTTTGGGGTTGGCACTGGCGGGGTTTTGCACTTTTCGGCCGATGTGTCGGCGCAAAAGCCGTGCCAAGATGCGGTGGTTTGCGACGTCTGAGGCTTTTGGGCGCAAAAGCCGTGCCAAGACGGTGACAAGGCTGGCGGTTGTGGGGGGTTAGGCGCAAAAGCCGTGCCAAAGCTTTGGGGCGCTGGCAGGGTTTTGCACTTTTCGGCCGATGTGTCGGCGCAAAAGCCGTGCCAAGATGCGGT
>JAVXAG010000073.1:0-9148 GCA_036660615.1 Anaerovoracaceae bacterium | reverse complement strand
AAAATTTGGTTACCCCGAGAAGTCTAGCCGCACTATAAAAACGAGCCCTGCAAAGCAAGGCTCGTTTTAGATGGCTTTTGTTTGTTATTATTTTAGTGATTCATCAATGCTTGCGGCAGCAGTCTTACCTGCTCCCATCGCTTTGATTACTGTAGCTGCGCCTGTTACTGCGTCGCCGCCTGCAAATACACCCTTTTGGGTTGTTGCAGCGCCGTCATCAGTTCCAATTCCGCCTCTTTTGTTTGGCTCAAGACCATCTGTTGTTTCAAGAATCAACTTGTTAAGTCTAGTTCCGATTGCCATGATGACACAGTCAACATCCAAAACAAAGTTTGAATTTTTAATCTCAACTGGTCTTCTTCTTCCCGAAGCATCAGGCTCTCCAAGTTCCATCTTTACGCATTCAATGCCAGAAACGTGATTTGTTTCGTCACCTTTTATTGCTACTGGGTTTGTTAAGTATTGGAAGTTAATACCCTCTTCAACTGCGTGATGTAATTCCTCTGCTCTTGCAGGGATTTCCTCAGCTGAACGACGATATACCACATAAACTTCTTCTGCTCCCATACGTTTCGCACATCTAGCGGCGTCCATTGCAACGTTTCCTCCACCAACAACAGCAACGCGAGTTGCAGGTTGAAGTGGCGTGTCATATTCTGCTTTATAAGCTTTCATTAAATTGATACGAGTCAAGTATTCGTTTGCTGAGCAAACGCCAAGCATATTTTCACCAGGAATGTCCATGAATTGTGGAAGTCCAGCACCTGTACCAATAAATACTGATTCAAATCCTTCTTCCATTAATTCATCTACTGTTACGGCTTTACCGATAATAGCATTAGTTACAAACTTAACACCTTTGGCTTCAAGTTTTGATACTTCTGCTGCAACGATTGCCTTTGGTAGACGGAACTCTGGAATACCATAAACTAGTACTCCGCCTGTTTTATGTAAGCCCTCATATACTGTGACTTCATATCCTTTATTGATTAAATCTCCTGCACAAGCTAGTCCTGCTGGGCCTGCTCCTACAATTGCAACCTTATGTCCGTTGCTAGAAACTGGTTTGATTTCTTCATCGCCATAGTTGGCAGCATGCCAATCTGCAGCAAATCTTTCAAGACGTCCAATTGCAACTGGTTCGCCTTTTTCTCCATGAACACATTCGCCTTCACATTGATTTTCTTGTGGACAAACACGACCGCAAATTGCTGGTAACGAACTTGTTTCACTAATTATTTGATAAGCCTCTTCAAATTCACCTTCTGCAATTTTTGCGATGAATTCAGGAATCTTTACCATTACTGGGCATCCACCCATACAAGGTTTTTTACGGCATTTCAAACATCTCATTGCTTCGTTGATTGCCATTTCCTCTGTGTAACCTGATGATACCTCAATAAAGTTCTTGTTACGAACATTAGGGTCTTGTTCAGGCATTGGATTCTTTTCTTTTACTAAATTAATCATGGTAACGAACACCTCCAGTCAAACGGCATACATGTGCTCTGTCTTCTGCCTCTTGATCCTTGTAGTAGGCACTTCTCTGGATTAATTCATCCCAGTCTACTAGTGAACCATCAAATTCAGGTCCATCTACACATACAAACTTGATTTCTCCATCAATAACTGTACGACATCCGCCGCACATTCCGGTTCCATCAATCATATATGCTGTTAATGATGCAACTGACTTTATATTGTTTGCTTCAGCCATCTGGCAGACAAATTTCATCATAATTGGAGGACCAACTGCGACGATTTCGTCATACTCATTTCCAGCTTCAATCAATTGTTTTAATTTATCTGTTGTGAAAGCTTTTTCTCCGTAGGAACCATCATCTGTTGTAATATATAGGTTATCTGTTCCTGCCTTGAATTCATCTTCCAAAATTACTAAATCTTTATTTTTAAAACCAGCAATCATATCAACGTGAATACCATGAGCGTGCATACCTGTTGCAAGTGGGAATGCAAGTGCATTACCTGTACCTCCGCCAACTACACAAACTCTCTTTAAGCCTTCCATTTCAGTGGCTTTTCCAAGAGGTCCTACTATATCTTGGAAGCAGTCGCCTACTTCAAGTTGATCCATTAGCATAGTTGTTCTACCAACTGCTGCATAAATTAAATCAATAGTCCCTGCTTTTTCATCATGTCCAGCCATTGTTAGTGGGATTCTTTCACCATATTCGTCTGTACGAAGGATGATGAACTGCCCCGGTTTTGCTTTTTTCGCAACTAATGGTGCTTTTATAACTAACCATGTCATTGCATCGTTTAAACGACGTTTACTTACTACTTCAAACATTTCAATCTCCCTTCTTATTTATTATCCATATTTTTCTTTTGATTTACCAAATTATCGTATCTGTTTTGAGCCATATCCTCTGCATCCTTAAATAGCTTTTCAGCTCTTTCTGGGAATTTTAGTTTCAATGAATTGTAACGAATTTCACCCATTATGAAGTCATTATAACTTTCTGTAGGTGCTGCACTGTCAACAGATAAAGGATTCTTTCCTTCTGCTGCTAGAGCAGGGTTAAATCTAAGTAAATTCCAATATCCAGCACGAACTGCCTTCTTCATCTCTAACATTGACTTGTTCATACCAGCCTTTACACCATGGTTGATGCAAGGAGCGTATGCGATAATCAATGAAGGGCCGTTATAAGCTTCCGCTTCTCTAAATGCTTTTAGAGTTTGGTCTGGGTTTGCACCCATTGCAACCTGTGCAACGTATACATATCCGTAAGCCATAGCGATTTGTGCTAGGTCTTTCTTCTTTACGCCCTTACCACTTGATGCGAATTTTGCAACTGCACCGATTGGTGTTGATTTTGAAGATTGTCCACCAGTATTTGAATATACTTCTGTGTCAAATACTAGAATGTTAACGTTTTCGCCTGATGCGATTACATGGTCAAGACCGCCGTAACCGATATCATAAGCCCAACCGTCACCACCGAAGATCCACATTGATGGTTTTGGAAGCATATCTTCATTGTCTACTACATATTTTGCATTTTCATTCTTGTCTGCAATTTCTTTGCACTTAGCAAGCAAGATTGAACCAGTTTCTTCTGCTGATGTTCCGTCATCCATACAAGCTAACCATGCTTTTGCAGCAATAGCCATATCTGGAACTTCAACTAATTTTTCTACTGCTGTTTTCATTTCATTACGACGAGCCTTCATAGACATTGTCATACCTAAACCAAACTCAGCATTATCTTCAAATAGGGAGTTTGCCCAAGCTGGACCTTTTCCTTCTTTGTTTACTGTATATGGAGTACTTGGTGCACTGCAACCCCAGATTGATGTACAACCTGTTGCATTTGCAATGAACATTCTCTCTCCGAATAATTGTGTTACAAGTTTTGCATATGGTGATTCTCCACATCCTGGGCAAGCACCTGAGAACTCAAGTAATGGTTGTTTGAACTGTGTTCCCTTTACTGTATCGTCTTTGAATGGTACTTCTTTTTCTTCAACATTTTCAAACAAGTAATCAAATTTTTCTTGTGCTGCTGCAACAACATGATCTTCAGCTGGAACTAATTCCAATGCTTTCTTTCTTGCTGGACAAACTTCTACACATGAACCACAACCAGTACAGTCAAGTGCTGATATTCCAAGTGTAAAGGATTTATCTTTTGTACCCTTCATTTTTAGTACATCTCCGTTTAGTGGATCTGCCTCTTCATCGTCAAGAGCGAAAGGTCTAATTACACCATGTGGGCATACGTATGAACACCAGTTACACTGTATACAATTTTCTTTTGTCCACTTTGGAATGTCAGTAGCAATTCCTCTCTTTTCGAAAGCTGCTGTACCTGCTGGGATTTGACCAGTAACTGTTGACATAAATGTCGATACTGGAATATTGTCTCCGCGAAGTGCATTTGTAGGAACTAAGATATTATTTATGTAATCTGTATGAGCTTCATCTCTACCTACCATCGTTACAGTTTCTTTTTCTTCAGTAGCGTTTGCCCACTCTGCAGGTACTTCTACTTTATGTACATTTTCGATACCAGCGTCAATAGCTGCAAGGTTCATGTTTACAATTGCATCACCCTTCTTGCTATATGTCTTTACAATGGCATCTTTCATGTATTTTACTGCTTCTTCTATTGGAATGATATTAGCTAATTTGAAGAATGCTGCCTGTAATACAGAGTTTGTTCTTCTTGCGCCAAGACCGATACTCTTTGCAATTGAAACTGCATCGCAAGTATAGAATTGTACGTTGTTTTTAGCTATATATCTCTTTACTTTTGCTGGAAGGTGAATATTTAACTCTTCATCGCTCCATACGCAGTTTAACAAGAAATCTCCACCTGGTTTTACGTCTTCAACCATGTCATAACGTTGTAAATATGCGGCATTGTGACATGCAACAAAGTTAGCTTGTTTTACATAGTATGTGGATTTTATTGGTTTGTCTCCAAAACGCAAATGGGAAATAGTAACACCACCGGATTTTTTCGAGTCATATTGGAAATATGCCTGTACTTTTTTATTTGTGTGGTCACCGATAATCTTTACACTGTTCTTGTTAGCACCTACTGTACCATCAGCTCCAAGTCCCCAGAATTTACAAGAAATTGTTCCTTCTGCAGTTGTATCTGGATATGAAGTTACAGGAAGTGATAGATGTGTAATATCGTCATCTATTGATAGTGTAAACTGTTTCTTAGGATTTTTGCTCCATAAGTTTTCGTATACTGATAGAATATCTCCTGGTTGTGTATCTTTTGAACCTAGACCATAACGTCCTCCAATAATTAGAGCATCGTTAAACTCTGTATCTCTTAATGCAGTAACTACATCAAGGAATAGTGGTTCACCAATTGAACCAGGTTCTTTTGTTCTATCCAAAACAGCTATTTTCTTTACTGTTTTAGGAATTACGTTTAGTAAGTATTTTGGTGAGAAAGGACGATAAAGATGTACTTCAATCATTCCTACTTTCTTGCCTTGTGCTACTAAGTAATCAATTAATTCTTCTGCTGCGTCACAAACTGAACCCATTGCAACGATTATTTCTGTTGCATCAGGTGCGCCATAATAATTAAATGGTTTGTAGTTTGTTCCGATTTTTTCGTTAACTTTATCCATATATTCAGCAACTGTTTCTACTGTTTCATCATATGCGCTGTTAGAAGCTTCTCTATGTTGGAAGAAAGTTTCTGGTTGCTCTGCTGAACCCATGCTGTGTGGATGGTTAGGATGGATTGCATTTTTACGGAATGCTTTTACTGCGTCCCAATCAACCATTGATTTTAGTTCTTCGTAATCCCATGTTTCAATCTTTTGATTTTCATGACTTGTTCTAAATCCATCAAAGAAATGAAGCATTGGAAGTTTTCCTGCAATTGTTGCAAGATGTGCAACTGCTGCAAGGTCCATAACTTCTTGAACACTGTTTGATGCAAGCATAACAAATCCTGTTTGACGACAACCCATTACGTCTGAGTGGTCACCAAAGATTGATAGTGCGTGTGATGCTAGTGCTCTAGCTGCTACGTGGAATACTGTAGGAGTCTGTTCTCCTGCTAGTTTATACATATTTGGAATCATAAGAAGCAAGCCTTGTGAAGCTGTAAATGTAGAAGTGTATGCACCTGCTGTAATAGCTCCATGTACTGCTCCTGCTGCTCCGCCTTCGGATTGCATTTCTATAATTTTAACTTCTTCTCCAAAAACATTTTTTCTGTTTTGGGAAACCCATTCATCCATGCTTTCAGCCATAGGTGATGATGGTGTAATTGGGTAAATAGCGGCAACTTGAGAAAAGGCATATGCTACATGAGCTGCTGCTGTATTACCATCCATTGTTTTTAATGTTCTCATGAAATCACTCCCCTTCCTTTATGCCAAGAGCATCTCTTTGCATATAGTTGTATTCTGGTACAGGTTGTTCTTTTATTAACTCTCTTGGGCATACATATGAACAAATTCCACAGTTTTCACAAAGTTCTGTGTCAACTACGGCATGCATGTCTTCCATATGTATTGCTCCATTAGGACAGTTGTTCTTGCAATCTTCGCAAGCAATACATCCAACCTGGCAAACTTTTTGTTTTTCTTCTAGTGTTTCTTTTGATGCACATGGTACTAGTTTTGTTCCTTTGTATGGAACCATAACTATCAATTCTTTTGGACAAGCGAATGTGCAATCTTTACATCCAACGCATTTTTCTGGATCTACTACTGAAGTTCCATTAACTACGTGAATAGCATCGTATCTACATACTCTTGTGCAATTTCCTTGACCTGTACAGCCAGCACCACAAAGTCCTTCTTCTTTGGCATCATAGTTATTAACTACGTCCCAACAATCACGAACTCCTAATGCTTCGTATTTATCATGTGATTTGATTCCACCATTACATCTTACAAATGCTACTTCTTCTTTAATCTTTGTCAAATCATGTAATGTGTCAACAATCATCTTTTTCTTACATGTTACTGTGCAAGCTACGCATCCAACGCACTTTTCATAATCGATAACCGCATGGTTCTCAACTATTTTTATTGCGCCTCTTGGACAAGTTTCTTCGCAGTCCCCACATCCTAAACATCCATAACCACATAGTGATCTGGTTGCATCTTCTTCTAATGTAGAAGCACATGGGATAAAGTTAGTTGCATCGCTTGGAACCATAGAAATTAATTTCTGTGGACAGCTGTTTATGCATGCTAAGCACCCTGTACATTTTTCTCTGTCAACGATTACTTTGCCGTCGACTAATTTCATAGCGTCAAATTTACATAAGTCAATGCAGGAGCCTATTCCTACACATCCGTTTTTGCATTCCCCGTCAACAAAGCCCCTTTTCACTGCTTCATCACAAGTCTTGCAATCTGCCAATCTTTCTTTACCTGCTGCTGCTCCATTGCATTGTATAAATGCAATTTCGTCTTTTACTGTTACAGGCTCAACACCCATAACCTTTGCAATTTCATTAACTGCATCTTGTTTGCAGGCTGGGCAAAGTGCAATTGATTCTCCTTCTGCTATGGCTTTGGCACATGCCTCACATGTTGGCTTTCCACAGCCACCAAAACCACCACAATCTACACCAGGTAAAATTTGCATTATCTGCTTTAACTTTTCTTTAGGTGTAGTTGCGCAATCATTTTCATGAATGGTACTCATAAATAATTTTTCCTCCTTTTTGCCTATTTCAACCTCTGTTATTTGTTATTATTTCGACAATCAAGTCAACTTAATATTACTCTTTCGTGTATACAATGTCAACAAATGGGTAGGCAAAATGTATGTTTTTTTTTCTGTACTTTTTATGTATTTTTATGGTAGACCATAAACCCAACAACATGTACCAAATGATACTGTCGGAAAATGTAAAATACAACAACATTATAAGCTTTATTTCTTCTGGATATATAAAAAAGTAAAGATGATGCCCCGAATATTCAAAACCCAAATATTCGGGGCATTCTGGACTTTTTGCGACTGGAATTCCATATTGCAAAAGAACTTTCCGCCTTTATTCTTCATTTGTTAACAGAGTCTTGGGTAACCAAAAAAGACAACCCCTTAAATTGGGGTTGCCCTTTTATTAAATGTTTATATTTTATTATGTTTTTTAGAAAGGTTGAATTGTACCATTACTAATCAATACGATTGATAGTATTAGCATTGCCAATAAAGCAATACAAATGATAATTTCTGATGGTTTTTCAAAGAACTTTCTTCCATGTTTCTTTCTATTATACATGAATAGTAATGTACCTGGTGCATAAAGCATTGAGGCAATTAGAATGTAAGTAAGACCACTAGCATATAATAACCATGCTCCGTAAACTGAACCTACAATACCTATAATCCATGCTCCAATTTTGTTTGTATTTCCTGCTTCTAATCCTTGACCCTTGATAACAAGTTTCAAATAGTAGAAAGCGGAGAACACATACGGTACCATTATCGCACTTGTTGACATAGCATAAACTGCTTGATATGTCGCGGAGTTAAAATAAATAATTATTATAAACGCCTGAATGAATAGTGCTGATAAAATTGTTGGAAGTATTGGTGCGTTTGCTTTGTTAACTTTCGTGAACGATTCTGGGAAACAGTCTTGCGTAGCTGGGCCATATGCACTATCTACACAAAGAATTGTATAGGAGAACATTGCTCCACCTAGTGAAACTATTACTGCGATGTTTACAAGTGCAGCACCCCAAGGTCCTACTACAGCTTCAAGTATTCCTGCCATTGGAGGATTACCTAATTCTGCAAGTTGCTCAGTTGTTAATACACCCATGCTTAACATTGAAATTATAAAGTATAAAGCAAGTAGTGATACGAAGGAGATAATTGTTGCTTTACCAGCAACTTTTGTGTTCTTACCTCTTCCAGAAAGTACTACTGCACCTTCAATACCTATAAAAATCCATACTGTTGTATATACGGTTGACTTTACTTGATCGAACAAGGACATTCCTGTTCCTTCTCCTGTAAAGTTGTCCATAAAAATACTCCACTTAAATGCGCCAGCAAGTATAATTGCTACTACCATTACAACAATAGGAATAATCTTTGCGATTACTACGATTGCATTGATTGCTACAGCCTCGTTTACGCCACGAAGTACCAATAATGATAAGCCCCAAACAATAAGGGATGCTACTATCATTGAAATTAGATTACTTCCGCTACCGAATACTGGGAAGAAGTTCCCTAGGGCTGCAAATAGTAAAGTGATGAAGGATAATTGTGCAAGTAATGCACTCATCCAATAACCCCATGCGGAGTTAAATCCTACGTACTCGCCAAATCCTTCTTTTGCATAGCTATAAATACCACTGGTTAAGTCTGTTTTTACTACACTTAGTTTAAAGAAACAAAGTGTTAGACCTAGCATACCAATACCACATATAACCCATCCAATTAGGACTGCTAATGTATGAGCTCCACCTGCTGCGAAATCTCCAGATAAACTGAAGACTCCACTAGCCAAAGTGGTGCCGATTGCAAATAAGGCTAGCTTTCCGATGCCTAAGCCTTCTTCGTTGGAACCATTTTTCATTTTTTATTCCTCCTCATTAAATAAGAGTGATAATTAGAATCTTAATGATAGGCAACTTAATCCACCATCAAGTTTTCTGTATTCTG
>JAVXAG010000072.1:0-9488 GCA_036660615.1 Anaerovoracaceae bacterium | reverse complement strand
CTATGGATTTGTCCCCACACTAAAGTGTAGTATGGGTATCTTTTTTTGCAAAAAATCAATATTTTTTCTTCTTTTTTCTTCTTACCTAATTTTACTGCTAATATTAATTAAATCAACAACAAACAGCTGAACTTGACAAAATTGTCAAGTTCCCGTTACTTTTTAAGTAAAAAATGTAATTTCTATACTATTTCGCTCTCAATAAAGGTATTTTGACTATAAATATTTCTGGAGCAGAAAGTCCTTTATAGTTAAAAAAATGCATTAAAAAAGACAAATCTCACTTGAGGTATATCCCCAAAAAGACTTGTCTCTTATTCGTTACTGTTTACACTATCTTTGTGGTCCAGTCTTCTATATTCCATACATCTGTAACCGCCCCCTGATAAAATTCAGGTTCATGGCTTACTAGAATGACTGTGCCTTTGAATTTGATTATTGCTTCCTTCAAAACTTCCTTTGCTACAACGTCCAGATGGTTAGTAGGCTCGTCGAGAACCAAAAGATTCATCGGTTTTTGCATAAGCTTGCAAAGTCTTAGCTTGGCATTTTCACCACCACTTAGAACCCTGACTTGACTTTCAATATGCTCATTAGTTAGACCACATTTTGCCAAGGCTCTCCTGGCTTCACCATTGTCCATCGATGGAAACTCGTCCCAAAAATCCTGCAGTGCAGTCTTTGAGCCTGCTGCGTGTTCCTGTTCAAAATATGCAGGTTCTGCGTAGTAGTCCAGTTTTGCTTCGCCGGAAATAGGTTTGATAATTCCCAGCATAGTCTTAAGCAACGTAGATTTACCAAGACCGTTGACACCTTTTATGGCAATCTTCTTGCCTCTTTCTATATGAAAGTTTAGAGGCTTTGTCAGCGGCTCATCGTAACCTAGAACAAGATCCTTTGCTTCAAATACATACTTTCCAGGCGCTCTTGAATACTCAAATCCAAATGTAGGCTTGGGTTTTTCTTTTGATAACTCAATAATATCCATTTTGTCAAGCTTCTTCTGTCTGCTCTTTGCCATATTTGTCGTGGCAATTCTAGCTTTGTTTCTGGCAATAAAATCTTCAAGCCCAGCGATTTCCTTCTGTTGTTTCTTGTATGCCTGCTCTAGTTGTCTATTCTTTATCTCATACATTCGTTGAAAATCATCGTAAGTTCCAGTGTACCTAGTTAGAATCGCTTCCTCCACATGATAAATTACATTTACAACATCATTTAGGAAAGGCACATCGTGGGACACCATTAGAAAAGCGTTTTCGTAGTTCTGTAAAAATCTTTTTAGCCATTCTACATGGTTTTCGTCGAGGAAGTTAGTAGGCTCGTCCAAGATTAAAATCATTGGATTCTCTAATAAAAGCTTTGTCAAAAGAACCTTTGTCCTCTGTCCACCACTTAGTTCCGAAACATCTTTGTCAAGTCCGATGTCACCAAGGCCAAGGCCGTTGGCATACTCCTCAATTCTGGAGTCTATTATATAAAAGCCTCCTGTTTCAAGAATATCCTGAATTTCTCCAACATCTTCCATCATAGTTTCTAATTCTTCTGGAGTGGCTTCACCCATTTTTTCATAAGTGGCAAGCATCTCCGCTTCCAAATTGTACATATATGAAAATGCTTCCCTGAGAACTTCCCTTATGGTTTTACCCTGTGAAAGAGTTGTTCTCTGGTCAAGGTATCCAACCGTAATGTGGTTGCACCAGCTCACATTGCCCTCATCAGGCATCAAAGAACCTGTTATTATATTTAAAAATGTAGTTTTCCCTTCCCCATTAGCTCCGACCAAACCAACGTGTTCACCCTTGTTCAGTCGAAAAGAAGCATCTTCCAAAATCTGTCTGCCTCCAAAGCCATGACTAACGTTTTCTACTACTAATACACTCATTTTTTCCTCCATATCGGCTAATTATTTTAACAGTAAGCCACTATTAATTAATGACGTACTATATAAAAATAACACATCTTGGTCACTAATGTCTACAAATTCTCCAACAAAATTTGTGGCAATATATCGTAAGTCAACTAAAGTCACCTTTGAATATGCCGAAAGTAATAGTGGAGAAATGCTGCTGCCGAAAGAATCTCTAAAAATTATCAACTCTTTGTCGGTCTTTGCCTTAGGGTTTTTCACCTCAAGAACCGCTTGGGCTCCTTTAAGAAAAATCCCATAGCTGTCCATAGACTTAAATTCTTCCAGTGTATAAACAGGAACTTCTCCGTTAAACTCAGCGCCTGTAACCACTCCATTCTTTGTAACGCCATTTTCCAAATATGTTATTGTGTCCGGTTTAACATCTACAGCCGACTGTCCACTATATACTCCATAAAAAGGTGAAAGTGTAGTTTGGTAATAACTGTCCCACTTGGATAGTCTGTCGGAAATCCCCATTGCTTTTCCTATGGTTGAAACCACGCCCTCCAAGCTTTCTTGCTTCCAGTGAGCATCAGTTCTGTAATAGTCGTCAATTTTTAGGGAATCAAATATATCTATATACTTTGCTTTTTTTACATTATCATTTACCAACGTCATCATCTTGTCATAGTCAAAGGCCGGATAGCCATTTTTCTCTGCAACAAAATAGTTTTTGTCCGGTACAACTGTATAAAAAATATTGTTATCTTTGAAATAAGTGTTACATACTTCATTTATCTTCTTTGCAAAATACATAATCTGCTTCTCGTCTAGTTTATCTTCCCATTTATATACACCGTCATCGACCAAGTAAATTTTGTTGTTGTCTTTTTGCATAAACACATTAAACTTCAAGTTTGACTTGATAGTTCTAAACTTTTCACGCATAGGAAATTGGTCAAGCAAATAAGTTTCAACTTCATTTGAATACTCACTGTCCAACAAGCTTTCACTAGAAAACTCTGGGAACTCGGCAAGTTGTCTTCTTTCGGTTTTTGACAATTCCTTATCTGCAAGGAAAATATGTCCTAGGGCAAATCCAAATATTATAGCAAGAAATACACCTAGTGTAATTATCTGTTTCATTTTGTTCATTCCAGCACCTCCTAAAACCTAAAATACAAGAAGGGGTTAAATGACCCATCTACTAAATATGCTGTAACGGCTATTAAAACTACTGCAACTACAAGAGGTTCAACCACAACCATAATTTTCTCGCCTAGCTGACTGTCTGATAGTTTCTCGGCTATTCGCTTTGGTACTGGTGTCGCCGCAATAATTGCTATTACAAATAGTCCCAAATAACTTTTTAGATAATAAATTGCTAGAGGCGTTGTCATTGGAAGCCCTCCAAGTCCAAACATTCCCTTTATGTCAAAGGCAATTTGTCCCATAGAAGTTCCATTAAATATGACAAAACTTACTATAACAAAAAACATTACATATATATGTCTAACAAATGCAGGTGCTTTGTCCAGATATTTGTTAAGAAATAGCTTTTCCACTACAAGAATAACTCCATACATCAGTCCCCAAATAGCAAAGTTGAAATACGCCCCATGCCATAACCCTGTCAAAAGCCATACGACAAATACGTTCCTTACCCATTTCCCATTGCTGGTTCTGTTACCGCCTAGTGGAATGTATACATAGTCTCTAAACCATCCGCCAAGAGTCATATGCCATCTCCTCCAAAACTCAGTAATTGATTTTGAAATATATGGATAGTTAAAATTCTCTGGGAAGTTAAACCCAAAGATTTTTCCAAGTCCTATTGCCATATCGCTGTATCCGGAAAAGTCAAAATACATTTGCAAAGTAAAGGCTATTGCATATACCCAAACAAACAATACCGACTTGTCATCTGTGTTTGCATATGCCTGGCAAAGTTCACCGATTGCATTGGCAATCAAGACCTTTTTACCAAGTCCAAGTACAAATCGCCTAATACCACTGGATATCATTTCTAATGTTGATTTTCTATTGTGCATCTCCGCTGAGATATCTGAAAATCTTACGATTGGTCCTGCAATCAATTGGGGGAAAAGGCACACATACGTAGATAGGTTTATTAGACTTCGTTCTACTTTTACATCGCCTCTATAAACGTCAATAGTGTAGCTCATGGTCTGGAATGTAAAGAAACTTATTCCAATTGGCAATGCAATGCTATCGACGAAGAAATCTGCGTATTTGAAGAAGCATAGGATTCCAAGGTTTACAACAATAGATGCTATCATCACTGTCTTTGCCTTCATAGTCCCCCTATGTTTATCTATGTACAAACTATACAGATAGTTTGAAACCGCAGAAAAAATTAATAATAATGTGTATACTGGTTCTCCGAGAAAATAAAAAACTAAACTGAAGGCCAGTAATACGAAATTTCTTGTCCAAACCGGTGCTATAAAATATGTAAGTAGCACTAGGGGCAAGAAAATATAAATAAAGCTTACGCTTGAAAACAACATATATTTCTCCCTTTTTTAAAAAAAACTGAGTGCAAATTATAGAATGCACTCAGAAATGATTCGTATTATCTTTTTTAGTCGTACAGTTTGTCAAAATTCTTTGCTATTTTTTTAGCATCTTTCGCATTTGTCATTATTAGTAGCACTGTTTTTTTGTGATATTTAACAGTTACCTTTTCTGCTTCAACACATATCCATTTACGAGGATTTGCATTTGCTTTGATTTTCTTTGCTACTGATTTGGCACTTACTCCTTTTGGAACTCTCACCAACACTACTGAATGTGCAATAGAACCGATCATCGCTTCTGATGCTAATCCGTAATATCCTTTGCCTTTTTTTATGAATGCATAGGATTCAAAATTCTCAGATGTAAGCTTTGTGTTTCCTAGCTTCGGAAGATCTTTTGCACCTTTATATAAGTATTTCATTGTCGATGTCAGTGTCTTCTCTTTTGTTGCTGCATTAGCGTTTATTGTGCTGATGCTAAATACGAAAGTCATAGCTAAGATTAAAATGACTGCCATTGATTTTTTCATTATTGTTTGATTCATTAATTACTCCTTTTTTATAACGCACTAAATGTCTTTTACATTTAATGTTATACAAGTGTAACAAATTTTTATTCGGATTTCAATACTTCTTAAGGTAAATTAAGATATATTTTCGATATTTTCTATCTGTAAAAATGTTTTTTTAACATAAAGTTGACAAGCAAATGAACTGCATGCGTTCCATAATATGTATCGTGGATCATTGGAATCTTCTTTTTTTATCATAGTTCTGCATGAAAATGCTTCTTCCACTGCATTTTCTGTCATCTGACAGAATTGGTTATATGCGTTTTCATGATCATTAAAGTTAATAGCTAGAAGTATTAACTTGGAAATCTCATGCATTGTATACACTGATTTTAGTATAGCTATTACGAATAAAGATGCTACTGCCAGGGTATCATATTTTTTGTTAACAGGTGGCGCAATAAACTTCTGTTTTACATAATTATTTACCATTGTCTTTGTCATTACTGGCTTTTCACCATCTGACATATACGCTCCCAGCCATTCATCTATGAGCCAAAGTACCTGCTCCAAATACAAATCTATGGTTGGTAATTCTCCCCAACGTGGTAGTTTAAATTGTCCTAAGTTGTTTTCCATGCTTTCATCCTCCAATTTATTTTAGGATAGCATAAGATAAAAATATTGTCAATAGTTGACAAGGTGTAAATAATGATGTAATATAGTTTCTATAATTATGTATATTAGTATTTTTAACTATATAAAGGAGATATGAAATTAATGGAAAAATTACAGCAAATATATACTCATCCTATACATGCGGATATGAGAGAAATGATAAAATACTCAGCTAACAAATTCTCGTCCAAGGATGCTTTTATTATCAAACATAAAGAGAAGAAAACCGTTACTTATGAAAAGGTTTCATATACAAGATTTTACGAAGAAATTAATGCACTAGGTTCAGCTCTTTTAAAAAGAGGTTTTGCTGATAAGCGAATAGCAATTGTCGGTAAAAACAGTTATCCATGGGCGTTGAGCTATTTTGCAACAACCTGTGGTATCGGAATTTGCGTTCCTCTTGACAAAGGCTTACCTTTTGACGAAGCAGAATCCTCTATCGTTAGAAGCAAAGCAGATGTTATTATCTTTGACAAAGAACATGGCGATATGATAAAACAAATTAGAGAAAATCACAAAAGCAATTTGTCTCTATACATATGTATGGAACCTTACGAGGATTTCCTGACTTTAGATCAACTACTATTAGAAGGAAAAGAAGCTTTGGCTGATGGCTATGTGGATTACTACCAACGACCAATCGATCCAGATGCTCTTGCAATCATTTTGTTTACATCTGGCACAACATCAATGTCAAAGGCGGTAATGCTTTCTCATAGAAATATTGTGTCAAACGCATATTGGGCAGTAGCAACTGAACCAATTTATAGTACTGATGTAAATATGGCATTTTTGCCTTACCACCACACTTTTGGTTCAACGGGTCAAGTGGTTATGTTATATGCTGGTGTTACAACTACATATTGCGACGGGCTAAAATACCTACAAAAGAATTTGGTAGAGTATCACGTTTCCATATTTGTCTGTGTTCCTTTGCTTATTGAATCAATCTACAAGAAGATATTGGTTTCTGTCGAAAAACAAGGCAAGACAAAGTTGGTCAGCACTATGAGAAAAGTATCTAACGCACTACTAAAAGTCGGCATTGACATGAGAAGGGTATTTTTCAAAAGCATACTTGAGCAGCTTGGTGGTGACATAAGATTTATAATCAGTGGTGCATCTGGCATTGACCCAGAAGCGCTAAAAGGCTTTAATGATTTTGGTATTTTAACAGTTCAAGGCTATGGTCTAACTGAAACGGCTCCAATTTTGACTGCAGAAAGTGCAAAGAATATGAGAGCTGGCTCTGTAGGTAAACCTATGCCACCTGTAGATGTAAAAATAGTAGATCCTAATGAAGATGGAATCGGTGAAGTTGTAGGCAGAGGCCCAAGCATTATGGCTGGCTACTACGAAAATCCAGAGGAAACGGAAAAGGTTTTAAAAGATGGTTGGTTCCACACTGGCGATTTAGGATTTATTGATAAAGATGGTTTCTTATTCTTGAGAGGTAGAAAAAAGAATGTTATCGTCTTAAAGAATGGTAAGAATGTTTATCCAGAAGAACTTGAACTTTTGATTAGTAATCTTCCATATGTTGAAGAAAATATGGTATTTGGAATGCCTAAGCACGATGATGAAAATGATTTTACTTTGTCACTAAAGTTGGTTTATAAACCAGAATTCTTTAAAGAACGTGATCCTGAAATCACTCCAGAAATCATAAAGGATATCATCGAAAAAGACGTGGATAAAATAAACGACGAACTTCCTCATTACAAGCAACTTCGCCGTATAATTGTTACTGATGAACCTATGATAAAGACCACTACTGGTAAAGTAAAACGATTTGAGGAGATCAAAACTTTTCAAAAATAACGTATAGTCGATCTTTTCGGGTTTTTCCACAGGTTTCGATTAGGTTTACCTTCCCCTTACCGCGCAAAACTATTTTGTCGCCTTGGGAAACTTGGTAATCTGGCCTGTTGATTTCTTGATTATTAACAAATACAATTCCCTTATTAATAGCTTCTGCACTTTTGGTTCTCGAAATTCCAAAAGCAGATGCAACGATATTGTCAATCCTTAGAGATGCTACGGTGTCTTTAAGGATTGTTTTGTTTTGCGCAGGAATTATGAGTTCTTCTATGGCTACTGGGGTAAGTTGCAAATATGTCCGCCCTGCTTTTTCGTAGTTCAAGAGTAAAAAATCCTGTATTTCTCTTAGGACTATAATATCTGCCCCGTTCTCTCTAACTAATATGTCCCCAATCATTTCTCGCTTTATTCCAAGACCAAGGATTGAACCCAAATAGTCTCCATGGGCAAGCTCCCTGCCTCCAGACTGTTTTGTCACCCTTATTATTGACAATGGTTGACAATTTTCCACCGTTTCGTATTCTGGTAAACACAGCAATATAACTCTTTCGGCATCCTCATAGCCTCCATAAAACTCGATTTTCACATCAGGACTTTTATTGGCATTCCCACAAAAATGTCCCCTGGCCACTGATTGTTTATGTGTATCCAAAAAACCAGTATGTGTTTCCATATACTGGTTCTGACATTGCAAAATCTTATCTTCAATTTGTCCAACTAGATATTTATCTTCTTTCATACAATCAGCCCTCTACATTCATTATAGCGACTAATTCAAAAAATACAATATGTAATCTCGGGCGCCTTCTGCCGTTTCAAACTTTTTTTCTGTTGTGCAAAGATATTCTACTGCGTCATTCCATTGGGCTAATGGATACTCTGTCGCTTCTGGCAAAATACCAATGAGGTTTTTTTTATGACCAGAATCTCGCAAGTCTGAGATGTAATCACATCCAAGTCGTCTAGCAATTTCTTCAATTAAGTTTTTCCCTTTCACAAACAAACCTCCTCGCAATATATTTACTACATAATAGTTATTATGTTGTTACTTATTTCATAAAATTCTCTTTTTTAATCGTCATAAAACCATTATACACTAAAAGTTACCATATAAAAACGAATTTTTTTGTGAATTCATGGATTTTTTATAACATAATAACTATTATGTTGTCTTTACTTGACTAGGCCTAGCTGATTTATCTTGTCTCCTTGCTCATCTGAGGTGGTAATTGTATACACCCTTGTAGTCTCAATACTGGAATGCCCCAGAATATCTGACAAGCGGTTCAAATCTTTTTCAATGCCATAGTATGTACGAGCAAACAGATGTCTCAGATTATGAGGATACACCTTGCATGGATTGACTTGTGCCTCTTTACACAAATTCTTCATTTCCGTCCAGATATTGCTTCGGTCAAGTGGTTTCCCTGATGCAGTGACAAATATCATGCCTGTCCCTATTTTATTTTCATCACAATAGCCCTTCAATTTCTCAGCTAACATATTAGGTATCAAAATCACTCTAATTTTACCCTTACAGTTTATCTCAGCCCTTCCATTTGTAATTGCATGGACATCTATATATTTCAGTTCACTCACCCTAATACCTGTGGCGCAAAGTGTTTGAATCATCAGTGCCGTCCTATGGTGCTTTTTTAATTCTGCCGTTTCAATTAATCTGTAATATTCTTCCTTGGTCAATTCCGCATCTTTATCGCAAAAAATCTTTCTTTGAATCTTAAGTCTCTTTGCTTTTAGTCCCGTCAAATCGCTAAATTCCAAAAAACTATTTATTCCTGCTAATATTGAGTTTACACTTGTCGGCTTGTAAATTTTTACTAAGTGTTCCTTGTATTGTACCATTCGCTCCTTTGTTAACATCTTATCTTCGCCTAGCCATTCATATAATTTGTATACATCCCTGCTATACTTTTCGATTGTCGCCTTTGATTTTTCTTCCTCTCTTAGATTTTGAATAAACATACTTATCTCTGTCTTCGTTAAAGTCCCACCCATTTGCTGTCCTCCTTAGAAATCGTTTTTTAATCATCTCATTATATTATGTTTTTGATAAAAGTGTCTAAA
>JAVXAG010000071.1:0-9539 GCA_036660615.1 Anaerovoracaceae bacterium | reverse complement strand
CTGCCTTTTCCGATGAGATGTCATTGTATCATAAATTTATCTAATTTTTGATACAATCCGCCACATGGCGTCTGCCGTGGATAAAATCAACATATAATATCCACGATGTTAAGTTTACGTGGATATTATATCATATCTAAAAATTTATTTGTGACAGATATTTGATATATTTCCAAATATCTTTTATAATGTACCTATGGATAGAATAATACTACATTGCGACATGAACGGTTTCTTTGCATCAGTCGAGCTGCTAAGTCACCCGGAATTAATAGACAAACCTATGGCAGTTTGCGGAGATCCCGAAAACCGTCATGGTATTATATTGGCGAAAAACGAAATTGCAAAAGGCTACGGTATAGTTACTGCAGAAACAATTTGGCAGGCAACGAGAAAATGTCCCGACTTACAATTAGTAGGACCGCACCATGACAAGTACAAAGAATACAGCGATATTATAAATAAAATTTATATGGATTACACCGATATGGTTGAACCTTATAGCATTGATGAATCTTGGCTTGACGTTACTGCTAGCCAAAAATTGTTTGGTAGCGGGAAAGAAATTGCAGATACAATCAGAGCCAGAGTAAAATCAGAACTTGGTTTGACCTTGTCTGCTGGAGTATCATATAATAAAATTTTTGCTAAAATGGGAAGCGAATACAAAAAGCCGGATGCTACTACTGAAATTACTAGAGAAAATTTCAAAGAAATTCTGTGGCCTATGGATGTGTCCGAACTATTTTTTGTTGGCTTTGCTACAGCCGAAAAACTAAAAGCTTCTGGTGTTTTGACTATAGGCGACTTGGCAAACTCAAATCCCAAGGTACTTAACGGCCTTTTAGGAAAACAAGGCACCCTTATCTACAATTATGCCAACGGTTACGACGATAGCCCCGTTTCTTTATATAATCAAAGAGAAAAAATTAAATCAGTTGGAAATGGAATAACTTTCAAAAGAAACTTGACTACAAAAGATGATATTTTGACAGCAGTAATCAGCCTTTCAGACACAGTCGCTGCAAGACTTAGAAAATATCAAATGAAAGCATATGGAATAAAACTAGATATAAAAGATCCCTTTTTCAAAACAATTTCAAGACAAAAACAACTGGATATGCCGACCAATTTAGCCGAACAAATCACAAAGACTACTATGGAAATATTGAAAGCTTCTTGGAAAGAAAACGATCCAATTCGATTACTTACAATCACAGCCATCAACTTGGCTGACGAAACTCAGTCCGAACAGCTGAGTTTCTTTGCCGATTTGTCAGAAGGACGAGAAAAAGGTGAAAAAATAGAACGTACAATGGACAATATCCGTAGGAAATATGGCGATAGTTCCATAACCTACGGACAAGTAATTAACAACGATTTGGGCATAGACATTTAGTCAGTGCCCGTAACCATAAACATATTATTTGGATATTGCTTCCAATATTGGCTCAATATAGCTTTTGTCCACAAAGTCACGTCCCTCTTCAATAGCTAAAATAAGGTCACTATTTTCCTCAGTCCTATCAACTGCAGGCATTTTTACAACCATTTTGTAAACCATTTTCATAAGCATCTTGTCCATACCTTTGATTTGAGTAGGATCATATGCCCCTCTACAAAAATAGCAAGGGATTCCTTTAAGCTTCTTCACAAAATTCAGTTCAATTACTTCGTCCCTATTCTTTTGCTCCAAAACATTTAGCCCCACCGCAAAGGCAAGAATCTTTTTGCCTTGAAGCGCTGATATGTTCTTTTTAAGAAAGTCCAGCCCAAGAATGCCGCCACCATGGATTGCGCCTCCATAAATAATTGTGTCATAACCCATAATATCTTCAACCTTGCAGTCACTTTCTGCAACAATGTCACAACCTGTGGCTTCCTTTATCATCTCTGCATACCTTTGTGTCGAGCCATACTTTGAATGATATACTACAACTACTTTACCCATTAAAAATCACCTCTTATTTACTCAATACATTTATTAATTCATACATTTCTTGATTCATTTCTCGTTTTACCTTCATAGCTTCAACCAAATCAAATTCTACTATCTGGTCATCTACAATGCCGATTGCTTTACTGGTGGAATCTTCTGCCAAAAGTTCTATTGCCTTTGCCCCAGTCAAAGTAGCCAAAAGCCTATCCCTTAATGATGGGGAACCACCTCTCTGCAAATATGACAATACCACAAGTCTAGTTTCTCTACCAGTCACTTCCGTAATTGCATCGACTAGTTGATCCGATGAAATTTCATCGCCTTCTGCTCGAATAATAATGCTATGTTGCTTACCTCTGTTAACACCCTCCACTACTTTCTTGCAAATCATTTTCAGATCCGATGACACTTCTGGAATAAGTATTGCCTCTGCTCCACCAGCAAGGCCAGAGTAAAGGGCAATGTCTCCGCAGTGGCGTCCCATGACCTCTATAACGGTGGTTCTTTCGTGAGATGAAGAAGTATCCCTCACCTTTGTAATGGCGTCCAAAACTGTGTTTACGGCCGTATCAAAGCCTATGGTATAGTCTGTATATCCAAGGTCATTATCAATAGTGCCAGGTAACCCCATTACTTTGACGCCCTTTTGCGACAAATCCGCACCACCTCTAAGTGAACCGTCTCCGCCAATTACCACAAGTCCTTCTATGCCAAAAGTTTCCAGCATTGCAACTGCTCTGCTTTGTCCCTCTTCAGTAACAAACCTTTCACTTCTAGCAGTTTTCAAAATCGTTCCACCTCTTTGGAGAATATCCCCAACAGAACTGCGGTCAAGCTTACTTATTTCTCCATCAAGAAGCCCTTCAAATCCTCTATAAATTCCATACACCTCAAGTCCGGCATCAATTCCACACCTGACCACCGATCTTATTGCTGCATTCATTCCAGGAGAATCTCCACCACTAGTTAATATTCCAATTCTTTTCATATATCTTCCTCCTCAGGCTTCCTCTATTAATCAATCGATGACATTCGAGATTCTATATATGAGTCAATGTCACTTATGATATATTTTTCGCCAGTAGTATGCAACGCTTCAAAGCATGTATATATATACTCCCAAATTTTGTAAAGGCTGAATAATTCCGAAACTTCTTTACCAGTCAACTTTTTTTCAAACTTGTATTGCTCCACACAATATATCAGAAATTTACCTTCCCTGCTCATAATCAAACCTCCTCTGGAAATTCAAATGACCCTGTTTTCTTTTCCTCATCAAACATATTAAATAAGGTAAGAGGGCTAAAGTGCCAAATCTTTGTATCCTCTTCCTCCAAAAGCTCATATACTTTGGATTGGTAGAATTCTTTGGATGCCATAATTTCATCACATGAATAGTTCTCTATAATTAAACTTACAACCTGTGGCACCAATAAAATCATAACCGCTTCAAATTTTTTCTGATCCATTACATTTCCTCCTGCGGAACAGTCCCGACAAATCTTAGATACGACAATGCCTTCTCAGATGATAATACCAACTGATTATAGATTTTCTTGACTTTCAGAGCCTCTAAGGTCTGCTCTTTTGTTAACACCCCTGATGTATAAAGGGTAAATGTCGTATAAACATCATCATTTGCTACTGGACCAAATATAAAATCATATGATTTACCAGAATAGTTGCCTGAACGATTGCCTGATACATAATCAAGCCACCTCTCATCTGCCCTATCAAAACGTAAAATCTCGCATTGGTCAAAAGCTTTATTTACATCTATTTCATAAATGCTGACAGACTTTTCGCCCTCTTTGCGTCGTTTTGTAACTTTATCTGCAAATCCCACTGCCTGAACCTTGTTTGTAGTAGTGTAAAACCCAAAGCCAAAATCAAGGTAACGGTTTTGTTGAACCAATTTCGGCTGAGGAACAATAACATTACTTCCATGATAAACAATCATATAGCACCCTCCAATATCATACAATCAATCTTTTCGTCTCGCAATTATCAAGTTTAAATATCCAGCTTCCTACACCTTAACATTTTCCTCACCCAACAACTGTGTCAACTCCGACACCAGTTTTTCTGAGCCATTTACACACATGTCTGATTTTGTCCTTATTATACTTCCATTTTGCATATAGATTAATACTGGTATCAACCCTGTATTTTCCGAAAATATCTTCTCTATTTTCTCAAAAGTTGGCTTTTCTGGTACGTCCTTTGGAATCTTTACCTTCATAGTTATAGCATCTTCAACCCTTTTGAGTTCCACAATGGAATCCGCCAAAAGTTTTGGTGCCTCCTCCTCCTTGAAGTTAAGTTTTCCCTTAATCACCACAACCTTGTCTTCTACAATAGTCTCCTGACATTTGTCATACACCTTTGGAAATACAACAACTTCAACCGTTCCAACCAAATCTTCCAAATCTATAAATGCCATCATCTTATTGCTTTTCGTGATAAGATTCTTTTTACTAGTAATCATTCCGCACATTGTAACCGACATTCCATCTTTTATGGTAGTGTCAACTTCCTCTGCTGCGTGAGCCAATTGGTCACTGGAAACAGTAGATAGCTTCTCGATTTTATCTGCGTATTCGTTTAGTGGGTGATCCGTAATGTATACGCCCACCATTTCCTTTTCAAATGCTAACAAAATGTCTTTGTTAAAGTTTTTTACATCAGGCAATTTTCCTGCCACATCGCCAACATTCATTTCTTCACTACTGATTTGGAATAGAGACATTTGACCAGCGATATTTTTTCTTGCACTGTTTTGGGCAGATTCAACAAGACTTTCATAAACTGCTAAATGGGCCGCTCTATTTTCATTAAAACAATCAAGAGCCCCTGCCTTTATAAGGCTTTCCAAGGCTTTTTTGTTCATTTCGCTAATCTCTATATTGCTGACAAATTGGAAAATATCAGACGGTGCGCCTTTTTCTTCCCGCGCTTTTATTATAGCATCAATAGCGCCTTCGCCAACGTTCTTTACACCCAAAAGACCAAATCTGATTTTTCCATCGTCAACAGAAAATTTCTTCTTACTTTTGTTTACACAAGGTGGCAAAACTTCTATGCCCATCTCTTTACAGTTTCTAATATATCTGGCAATTTGCCTTGCATCACCCATAACCGATGTCATCAAAGCCGCCATAAACTCTACTGAGTAAAAAGCTTTTAGATAGCCTGTTTCGTAAGCAACTACTGCATATGCAGCTGCATGAGATTTGTTAAAAGCATATTCAGCAAAGGTTATCATATCCTCAAATATTTCCTCCGCCGCCTTTTCAGAAACCCCATTTCTTACACAACCCATTATTTCTATGTTGCCATTTTCGTCGTCTTTGCCATGAATGAAATATTCCTTTTCCTGTAACATTACATCTTTTTTCTTTTTACTCATAGCACGTCTAACCAAGTCTGAACGGCCGTAACTGTAGCCACCTAAATCTCTAACAATTTGCATTACCTGTTCTTGATAAACTAGGCAACCATAAGTAACGTCAAGTATCGGTGCAAGTTTTGGAGTTGCATATTTTATCTTTGACGGATTTTTTTTATTCTCTATATATTTTGGAATTGAATCCATTGGACCTGGTCTATAAAGTGAGATTCCCGCTACAACATCTTCGAAACAGTTAGGTCTCAGGTTCTTCATAAACTGAGTCATTCCACCACTTTCAAGTTGAAACACACCACTGGTATTTCCACTGGCTATCATTTCATAAACTTTTGGATCATCGTATCCCATCTTTGCAAAATCTATATTTACTCCATAATTTTGCTCTATTAATTCAAGGGCATCTCTAATTACAGTCAGATTTCTCAGCCCCAAAAAGTCCATCTTTAACAGGCCTAGTTCCTCAATGGTTGTCATTGTAAACTGAGTCGAAACGCCTTTATCCGCCATATATAACGGAACATATTCGTCCAAGCTTTCTTTGGAAATTACCACTCCTGCTGCATGGGTTGATGCATGTCTTGGCATACCCTCAAGGGCCTTTGCCATATCGAGAACTTTTTTTACATTCTCCTCATTTTCATATCTGATTCTCAGTTCCGAGTTCATTTCCAAGGCTTTGTCGATAGTCATTTTATTGTCAAAAGGTATTGCCTTTGCAATGGCATCAGTATCCGAATAACTTACATTTAATGCTCTGCCAACATCTCGCACCGCTGCCTTTGCTTTCATCGTACCAAAAGTGATAATCTGTGAAACTTTGTCTTTCCCATATTTTTCAATGACGTAGTCTATTACTTCTCCACGTCTTTCTATGCAAAAGTCAATATCTATATCCGGCATACTTACTCTCTCTGGATTCAAAAATCTTTCAAATATCAAATTATATCTTATTGGATCAATATCTGTAATTTTTAGACAATATGCGACTAGACTTCCTGCTGCCGAACCTCTGCCAGGGCCTACCATAATTTTGTTTTCTTTGGCATAGTTAATAAAGTCCCAAACAATCAAAAAGTATTCCACGTATCCCATGGATTCAATGACTCCCAATTCATAATCAAGTCTTTCCTGCAAAGATTTTTGCTTTTCCTGATCAGCATCGGTGTATCTCTCTGCCAATCCTCTTTGACATAGCTGCCTCAAATACTGGTCATTTTTCATACCCGAAGGAGCTGTAAACTCCGGCAAATGGTATTCGCCAAACTTAAAGTCAAAGGAACATCTTTCCGCAATTTTATGTGTGTTTTCAATGGCTTCCGGCGCATATGCAAATATCTTTTTCATCTCGTCTTCGCTCTTTAGATAGAACTGGTCGTTTGGAAATCTCATTCTTTTTTCGTCGTCAATAGTCGTTGCAGTTTGGATAGCCAAAAGCACATCGTGAGCCTCCGCGTCTTCTTGCCTAACGTAATGGACATCGTTTGTGGCAACCATTGGTATGTTCAATTCTTTTGACAGTTTTACTAGGTCGGGATTGATTTGACGTTCTTCCTCTAACCCTTGATCCTGTAATTCTAAGAAGAAATTCCCTGCTCCAAATATTTCATTTAGTTCTTCCGCTTCTTGCTTTGCCCCTGCGTAATCCCTATTTACAAGTTTTCGCTGAATGTTTCCTGCAAGGCATGCCGAAAGTGATATTATCCCTTCGCTATGGTCTCTCAAAATGTTTTTATCTATTCTTGGTTTGTAATAGTAGCCCGTTATAAAACCTTGGGAAACTATTTTTATCAAATTTTTATATCCTGTTTCATTTTCTGCAAGCAAAACCAAATGGCCTTGGTACTTGTCCTTATCCACTTCTTTGTCTGTCATATTTCTGGCCGCAGTATAAACTTCGCAACCAATAATAGGCTTTATTCCCTGTTTCTTACACTCTCTGTAAAAGTCCACTACTCCAAACATTACGCCATGGTCAGTAATGGCAAGGGAATCCATTCCAAGCTCTTTTGCTCTAGCGACTACGTCTTTTATTCTAGCTGCTCCATCAAGCAAACTGTATTCTGTATGTACGTGTAAATGTGTAAATGCCATGTTTTCCCCCCTCTAATTATATTTTTCCACGATAGTCGCTAATATCTCTAGCGCCTTAGTCAAATCTTCTGGTGTTGCGTATGCATATGAAATCCTAATTGCGTGGTTTTCCATATAGTCATATACATTTCCTGGATTAAAAAGTACGTTTTGTTTTAGTGCCTCATTAAAGACTTTGTCTATTGGTATCTTCTTTTTGAATTTTAACCAAATGTAAAAGCCCCCTGTTGGTTTTTCCCAAGTTGCCATATCTCCAAAGTTTTTCTCCAAGGCTACAATTGCATTGTCTCGTCTAATTTTTAGTTTTTTTCTAAGATCTTGTAGGTAAATATCAAAGTCACCATTTTCAATAAGTTCTGTCATTATCCATTGGGAAACTGAGCTTGCGCCATAGTCAACTTGCATTTTTACATCGCCAAGTCTTTCTACTACTGCCTCTGGTCCAACGCACCACCCTATTCTAAGTCCCGGTGCCATGGTTTTGGAAATCGTCCCAAGATATAGAACCATTCCGTTTTCGTCATAGGTTTTTATAGCTGCCGGTGGTTTTTCTTCTAACCAAAGTTCCCCATAGGCGTTATCTTCAACCATTGGTAGTCTTTGGTTCTGGCAAAAATTAAAGAGTTCTTTTCTTCTCTTTTGACTCATAACTGTTCCTGTTGGGTTTTGATATGTTGGAATAGTGTACAAAAGCGACTCTACTTTTGCGTTTTTTATATCCCAATACTTTATACCCTCTTTGTCCATGGGTATACCATTCAAATTCATTCCTGCTGACTGAAATATTTGCAATGACTTCAAATATGTAGGTGCTTCTGTGTAAACATTTGAACCTCTCTCTAGCATACAAACTGAAATCAGTTGTAACGCCTGCAATGAGCCGGAAGTTATCAATATGTTTGATGGTTTTGCCTGTATCCCCTGTTCTATTTTTAGTCTCTCTGCAAGGGCTTCTGTCAACTCTGGCAAACCCAAAGTTCCAAGGTAGTTTAAGGACGGAATTCTTCCAGGCATTTTCTTTAGTATCTTTTCTACTAATTGGTTGGGATACAGATCTGGTGAAAGTTCTCCTGTACCCATTCTAATATATCTGGGATCAAATTCTAATTTGTTGATTGTCTGAATGGTTGGCATGTTTGCCTTAAATGGCCCTGACTGTATATATTTGTTCCAATCAGGTGGCTGTGACATCAAAAGTGACCAAGTGTTACTACACACTCTGGTTCCTCCGCCAAAGTCACTTTCCAGTATTCCATATGAAATAAGTTCCTCTGTTGCCGAAACTATTGTGCTTCGATTTACACCAAAAGCAACCGACATAGCTCTCTGTGACGGCAATTTATTTCCTATTATCCAATCGCCTTTGGCGATTTTATCGCTTATGTACTCGACTATCTGTCGATAGATTGGTACAGTCAAATTTTTATTTGGTTTCCAATCTATTTTTATTTCTTTTTTGTTCATATTTACATTGTAAACTTGGTTGGGTATGAAAGTCAAGTTTTGGTGGGTTTATTTGTGTTCTTTCTATGTTATACTTATACCATAAGATAACGGAGGATATAATAATGATGTACTTTATTCAAGGGTTAACAATTGGATTTGCATATGTTGCACCTATTGGACTACAAAATTTATTTGTAATCAATACTGCCCTGACACAAAAAAAGAGCAGAGTCTATATGACAGCTCTAATCGTAATTTTTTTTGATATAACTTTGGCTCTAGCCTGTTTCTTTGGAATGGGTGCAATAATGCAATCCTCAGAATGGCTCGAACTAGCTATTTTATTTATTGGTAGTTTGATTGTAATTTGGATTGGTATTAGTTTGCTCAGAGCTCACGATACTGTGGATACTTCCACAAAAGTCGATGTTCCTTTACTAAAGGTCATAACCACTGCCTGTGTAGTAACTTGGTTCAACCCTCAAGCACTAATTGACGGTTCAATGATGCTTGGAGCTTTTAGAACAACTTTACCCGCTGGAGAAGCCGCAAAATTTATAATAGGAGTTAACTGTTCCTCCTGTATTTGGTTTCTTGGAATCTCTACTCTTATTTCAAAGTTTAGCGCAAAATTCAACGACAAAGTACTTAGGA
>JAVXAG010000070.1:0-9692 GCA_036660615.1 Anaerovoracaceae bacterium | reverse complement strand
GCCTCTTAAAACTTTCCTTGCAATCTTGTATACAGTATGTTAACATATAAATCGTTGGCGTTTACGCCACACTCTGGAGAGTTTCCGGTTTTGCCTGTGGGCAATGCCTGGGACGCCGAAGGTGGAGGTTAGAATAGTTACTATTCTGATGAGTCTCTCAGGCACAAAGGACAGGGCATAAAATATGTGCAAAAGTCTTACTCCAGAGAGCTATTAATATTAATGGCTCTTATTTTATTACTAGAAATTTTGATTACTAGAGGAGAAGAAATGTTAGATTTAATTATGAAAGCAAATGGAGTAATGTGGGGTTATGTTCTCATCATACTACTTTGCGGAACAGGTATTATATATACCTTTAAGTTAAAGTTTATTCAAGTTCGGAAGTTTGGACAAGGTTGGAAATTGATGTTCCAAAACTTTAGTCTAAAAGGCAAAAAGAGTGAGAATGGAGAGATGACACCTTTCCAAGCCATTGCTACAGCTATTGCCGGACAAGTTGGCACAGGAAACTTAGCAGGAGCTGCTACAGCCTTGATTTCAGGAGGCCCTGGTGCAATATTTTGGATGTGGGTCAGTGCATTTTTCGGAATGTCTACAATTTATGCCGAGGCAACTTTGGCACAAGAATACAAAACCATCGATAAAAACGGCAACGTTACAGGTGGTCCAGTTTATTACATAAAGCAAGCGTTTAAAGGAACATTCGGCAAAGTACTAGCAGTATTATTTGCGATTTTTATTGTGTTGGCACTAGGTTTTATGGGAATCATGGTACAATCAAATTCAATTAGTTCCGCTTTTGTTGGTGCTTTTGATGCAAGAAACATAAGCATTTCACCACTTGCCATAGGAATATTTATTGCAGCCATTGCATTTTTTATATTTATCGGTGGAACTAGAAGATTGTCCTCCGTTGTAGAAAAAATTGTTCCTTTTATGGCGTGTATATACATTATAGGAAGCGTTATACTTTTAGCCTTAAACGCATCACAAATTCCAGAAGCTTTTAGAATGATATTTGTCGGTGCTTTTGATCCAGAAGGAGTTGTTGGAGGCGCAGCAGGAATAACTGTTCAACAAGCAATTCGTTACGGCGTGGCTAGAGGGCTGTTTTCCAACGAAGCTGGTATGGGTTCGACACCTCATGCACATGCTAGAGCCACTGCAAAAAGTCCACACGAACAAGGTTTGATTGCAATGATTAGTGTATTTATCGATACATTTATTATCCTAAATCTTACAGCAATCTCAGTTCTTTGCACAGATGCAATGTCATCTGGAAAGACTGGTACTGCCCTTGCACAGCAAGCATTTGTAAATACATTTGGTAGTTCTGGTGACATGTTCATCGCTATATGTTTATTCTTCTTTGCTTTTTCAACTATACTAAGTTGGCACTTCTTTGGTGCTATTAACGTAGAATATTTATTTGGTAAAAAAGCCGTAAAGTTTTACTCCATAATCGTTATAGGTTTTGTAATAGTAGGCTCTACCCTAAAAGTAGATCTTGTTTGGGAACTTGCCGACTTCTTTAACGGTCTTATGGTTATTCCAAACGTGCTTGCCTTAGTTGCACTTAGCGGTGTAGTAGTCAAATTGAGCAAGAAAAATAGCGACAAGCTATAAAAGCTTAATCGCCACTTCATCATTTAATATCAGGGTGTCCCTCGTAACCTTACAATCGTAGGCCAAGATGTGGACACCTTTTTTTTCTGCCAATGCAAGAGTCTGCCCAAAGACAGCATGGGTAACATTGTTTGGCTCAAACCATTTGACTCCTTCCATCTGAATCACAAAAAAAACATATGCACTATAACCCTCTGCTTTTGCTTTTATAAGTTCATTTATATGCTTTACGCCTCTTTCGGTTGGCGCATCAGGAAAACGAACAACGCCATTTTCTTCAAGTGTTACACCTTTGACTTCGAGAAAAGCTCTCTTTCCTTCTTTGTTCTCTAAGTAAAAGTCAAAGCGAGAGTCACCGTAAGTTTTTTCGCGTTTTATTGTGGATAGTTCCCCCATTGACTGCAAAATAACTTTTCCAGAGCAAAGGGCTTCCTCTACTACTTTGTTTGGTGCCTGTGAATCCATATTTATTAACAAATTGTTTTTCTCAACGCCGATTAATGAATATCGCATTTTACGCGTACCCATTCTGCCTTCAAAGTCCTCCAAATACACCTTTGCGTTGTCTGTTAACAGTTCTTTGCACCTCCCAGTGTTTTTTACATGGGCCATTTCTTCCTTGCCATTTATCAAAACTTTGGCAATAAACCTGTTAGGTCTTGATATAAAATTGCCTTCAATTATATTTATGTATTTCATACATTGAATTTTAACAGATTTTTTTATATAATAGAAGTAGTTTTTAAATTAAACAGAAAAGGGGATATTTTATGACAGCACCAAATCCAGTGGCTTTTACAATATTTGGGATGGATATTATGTGGTATGGCCTAATAATAGGCGTCGGGTTTTTGCTTGCTATTTTGATTTCTTACAAAAGAGCACCAAAACATGGAATCGAATCTGAACACATCTTGGACTTTGCAATATGGCTAATTCCAGCTTCTATTATAGGGGCACGTTTATACTATGTTATTTTCCAATGGGACAGTTACGCTGGTGACCTTGGAAAGATTTTTAACATCCGCGGTGGTGGTCTTGCCATTCATGGTGGCATTATTGCCGGTATAATCACTGCATATTTTGTATGCAAACATTATAAAATAAATTTTCTGGAACTTGCCGACTTGGCATTTCCAACTGTTGCTCTTGCACAATCCATTGGAAGATGGGGGAATTTCTTTAACTCGGAAGCTCATGGAGGGCCAACTGATTTGCCTTGGGGGATTCTAGTTGATGGCCAATATGTCCACCCTACTTTCCTATATGAATCAATTTGGTGTTTCATGTTATTTTGGTTCTTATTATACATGGACAAAAATAGGGCTTTCCCTGGTCAAATCGCCTGTCTATATGGAATGCTTTATTCTGTAGAAAGATGTTTTGTCGAACAACTTCGTACTGACAGTTTGATGTTTGGACCTTTTAGGCAAGCTCAACTAATAAGTTTCGCTATTTTTGCTGTATGCCTAATAGCATACTTTATTTTATACAAACGAGAAAAATCCAAGTAATGTGAATTAACTTTCACGCTTTCGCCCATGTGCCTTTTTGCACAGGGGTTATAAACGTAAAATGATGGTACGGGCAGATTTTACTCCCGTTAGCCGATATGGAGGAAAAAGGAAAATGAAATTAGGCATTGTAGGTCTACCAAACGTAGGCAAAAGTACATTATTCAACGCAATTACAAAAGCTGGTGCAGAGGCAGCGAACTACCCTTTCTGCACAATCGAACCAAATGTAGGGGTTGTAACTGTTCCTGATGAGCGAATTAGGGTGCTACATGAAATGTACAATTCAAAGAAAACGGTTTACACAACTATTGAGTTCTGTGATATTGCTGGGCTTGTAAAGGGTGCGTCAAAAGGTGAAGGTCTTGGAAATAAATTTTTGGGACACATCAGGGAAGTTGCCGCTATTGTTCACGTTGTAAGATGTTTTGAGAATGACAACATTGTCCATGTAGATGGAAAAATCGATCCACTTTCTGATATAGACACAATCAACACTGAACTTTTGCTTTCTGATATGGAAGTTCTTGAGAGAAGGATTCAACGTTCAAGTAAGGTGGCTAGAAATGACAAAAGTATGCAACATGAAGTTGATTTATTAAATAAGGTCAATGCTTTTCTTGGTGAGGGAAAATCTGCAAGGTCTATGGATTTAGATGATGAAGAGGCTGAATTTGTAAAATCCCTTGATTTGCTTTCCTACAAACCTGTAATCTATGTGGCAAATGTATCTGAAGAGGATGCTGCTGACACTGGCGATAATGACTATGTAAAAGCTGTACGAGATTTTGCAACTACTGAAAATGCTCAGGTTGTTGTCGTCTCTGCCGAAATAGAGTCACAGGTTGCAGAGTTGGACGATGAGGAAAAAGCAATGTTCCTTGAAGAACTAGGTATTGACCAATCTGGTCTTGATAAACTAATCAAAGCTTCTTACACTTTGTTAGATTTAATTTCCTTCTTAACTGCTGGAACTGACGAATGTAGGGCTTGGACTGTAAAACGCGGTTCAAAGGCTCCTCAAGCTGCTGGAAGGATACACACAGACTTCGAAAAGGGCTTTATTAGAGCTGAAACCATTGCATATGACAATCTGGTCGCTTGCGGAGGCAACTTGGCCACAGCTAAGGAAAAAGGTCTCATAAGGTCAGAAGGAAAAGAGTACGTAGTCAAAGATGGCGATGTAATGAACTTCTTGTTCAACGTATAAGGAAATTAAGAACCCCTAGTATTATCAATTTGGTATTACTAGGGGTTTTTATTTTAACAATTTGCATATCCTACCTGTTTGTACTATAATAGCATAGTAAATCTTAGCAGAAAAAGGAGACTATATATGAATTTTATAAAAGAGAAAGGTCTGGGAATATTGCTTTGCCTTGCCATTGCCGTTCCCTCGTGGTTCCTTGGAAAAGCCTTTCCTATTGTTGGAGGTGCAGTCATTGCAATAATTGCAGGAATGATTGTCACCTTGTTTTTTCGAAACAAATCGAACTATGAATCTGGGATCAAATTTGTGTCAAAGAAGATTTTGCAGTGGGCAGTAATACTGCTGGGTTTTGGACTAAACCTAAGCGTAATCT
This sequence comes from Anaerovoracaceae bacterium, assembly GCA_036660615.1. GTDB lineage: Bacteria > Bacillota > Clostridia > Peptostreptococcales > Anaerovoracaceae > JAVXAG01. The sequence continues at coordinate 4,966 of JAVXAG010000070.1, read as the reverse complement.
TTGAAACAGGAAAACAATCCCTTCCAATTATTATAGCTACAATTACTACATCACTAGTAATTGCTTACGTATTACATAAAATAATGCACATACCGTCAAACATTTCTACCCTTGTAGGCGTAGGATCATCAATCTGTGGTGGCTCTGCAATCGCAGCGACTGCACCAGTTATCGATGCCGATGATGAAGAAGTTGCTCAGGCAATATCGATCATTTTTTTCTTTAATGTTTTGGCTGCAGTGATTTTCCCAATATTAGGTGCTGCAATTGGATTTTCAACACAATCTGGCGATGCATTTGGTATCTTTGCTGGAACCGCAGTAAACGATACGTCATCTGTTACCGCTGCCGCTGCTACATGGGACAGTATGTGGGGTCTTGGCACAGCTACACTTGACAAAGCAGTAACTGTAAAACTGACTAGAACCTTAGCAATTATACCTATCACTTTGATTCTAGCATTTATGCGAACAAAAAAAGAAAAGTCTGCAACTGGGAACAAAGTTTCCATGAAACAAATCTTTCCTTTCTTTATTCTATACTTTATGGGTGCATCAGTTATCACAACTGTGGCAACCGGCTTTGGTCTTGATCCTAGCTTTTTTGCTCCAATCAAAGAATTAAGCAAGTTCTTCATTGTCCTTGCCATGTCTGCAATTGGACTAAACACAAACATTGTAAAACTAATAAAAACCGGTGGCAAACCCCTTATTTTGGGATTGTGCTGTTGGATCGGTATAACTTGCGTCAGCCTCTTGATGCAACAACTATTGGGGATTTGGTAATTAATAAATTACCATCTCCTTATTTTTTATATCAAGCAATTCTATTCTACAAGTAGCCCCTAAGCGAGTTTCTATTTTTCCTTTTAGATCTTCCAAAGATTCAATAAAGATTTCCTTTCTATCTATATCCACTAATTCCATACACATAAAAGCATTGTGAGTTTCCTCAGTAAGCATAGTTCTAACCGCTTCTCTCCAGTTCCAACATCTGCATATTGCACCGGCTTCATCTTTGTATACAATTTCACCAGGGTAAGGGGAACTGCTTTCTTCACTGCCAAGAACCAAAAAATCTTCATCACCTGTGGCTTTTGTCAATTTAATATCACCCACTATTTTATCAAGGTCTTCACCACCACAAGGCAGCGCATAGTTCAGTGAAATAGAATTGTATATGTCCACTATAGGATTGATAGTTCTAACCGAATTTTCTTTTCCAATTCTTTTCATAAGTGCCTCGATTGAACACCTTGCGCCCTTCTTCGTCTTGAATTGCTGAAAAGCTTCACGCCATACCGATATGACTTTGTTTTGAGTAAATTCTGGATTTGGCAAAAACTCAATTGCTTTCTTTTCTGCTTGTTTCAACATTTTTTCATATTCTGCTTCATCATTATTATATGTGTTTTGTATTCCTTGACACACAATAATGCCGATTAACATCTGTGGAAATATCTCAAAAATATCATCTGTAATAATAAATTTTTTCATCTGCATTCTCCTCTTTCACTAGTACTCTATAACTTTACTGTTTCCCCATATCCCTTTTCTTTTGCAATTGCCAATGCTTCTTTGGATACCAACAAGTCCAGAAGTGCCGTTCCAGTTCCATCAAAAACGGTTATCTGGTTGTCATTTTCTCTACCAACTGTTTTCCCTGTCAAAACATCTCCAATTTCACCGCCTATGTCCTTTGGGCTAAGAACTCCATTTTTGATTGGAATCTCTATTTCACCCACATTTATACACTGCGGTATGTCATCGCAAAACACTCTTGCATCGCCAAATATCTCTGGTGCAATTTCCTCTTTGCCTGACATATCTGAGCCAATGCAACTAAAATGCGTGCCTGATTTTACCCATTCTTTCTGAATGATTGGTTCATGGCTAGGTGTTGCCGTAACGATGATATCGCTCTGCTTTGTGGCTTTTTCTAAGTCAAATACTGGCTCAAAGGTAATGTTTTTTGCATCAATGTCAAAGTTTTCTTTTAAAACTGTTTTGATTCCTTGGACAAATTTTGTACCCTTAGTTTCATCTCTTCCGCCATAGACAAACACTTTTTTGATGTTTTCCATAGCTACCAACATTGCCCCTGTAGAAAAAGTCCCGACATTGCCAGAACCTACTATTAACAACGTTTCGGAGTCTTTTCTTGCCAATGCCTTTGCACCTATTGCAGCAGAAGCTCCCGTTCGCATTGCCGTTATGTAGCTGCCATCAAGAATGCCAAGTGGCACACCAGTTTTACTGTCCATAACCATAATCGTGCCAATTAATGTGGGCAATCCCATTTTGTTATTTGCAGAGAACCAAGATACCACTTTTAATCCAAAGATATCGCTGCCTTTTATCCAACCGGATTTTATGTCCATATCAGAAATTCCTGACACAAATTCGTGGCTAACTAAAGGAAATACCTCAGTTTCTCCCTGAGTTTTCATTTTGTATACTTCCTCTACGATTTCTATTGTCCTTGGCATTTTCAATATTTTTTCTATTACTTCTCTACTTAGTACGGTTAAATCAAACATATTTTACCTCCATACGGTAAAAGGGTGAATCAACTCCACCCTTACCAAATATCATATTTTCTTGTTATAATTAATTTTGCAATTGTCTAAACACTGCTATTCCTTTGTTTACTAGATACCAATATGTCCCAAATGCTAAAGCTGCAAAGAATAAAAATGCAACGATTAAATAGATTTCTGGTGTCATAAAATCTGCAAACACAAATATATACAGCACTACCGGTATCAAAATAGTTGCCATAGATACAAACATAGCAAGCATTGGCGCCATACCTTGTTTTACTGCCACAGTTTCATTTATCCAATCAAATTTTGGGTATTTTAGATTTATTGCTACTCCAAAAAGTGCATTGAACACAGTGAACATTATTGGCAAGGCAAAAATCATTATCATGCTCAACAGTGATATTTTCAATGCAATCAAACAAATTATTGCCGAAATAATAATTGATGGCAAACTCATTAAAATGTGCATATCTGATTTTGCCAATAAAACGTCTCTTTCTCTTATTGGTGCTGCTTGGGAAATCCAAAGTGTTTTCCCCTCAATTGATATTGTTGGTGCTGAGATTATTGTCATTGCACACATTGAGCAAAATGCAACGCATATAATTGGTCCCAAAAATTCACTGCCAAATCCCATCATCTTAACCATTTCCATGATGTAATCGCTTTTTATTAGTAGAAAAATTGCTCCAATTGGCATAAATACAAGCCCTATACCTGCATTAAACATATACATTGGGTTTCCCAAGAAATGGCGTGCTTCTTTGATAATCAAAGCTTTTCTCATACCGCTCACTTTCATAGACTGTTCTTTATATTTTATTTTTACTTGCCCTCTATTTGTAGTCGCTATCTTGATAAATGTCTTTGATAGTACCCAGTAAACTATTGCAAATGGTACAATGCAGCAAAGTATGAATATTAAAAATGCTCCAAAATTGCTATCTGCTATTGCTGTTCCCAGATAATAAAATGGTGGCAATGCTGTCTTGATTGCTGCCCCTATTTCTTCTCCACTTCTTACCAAAATTTCGATGTAGTGTTGCAATCTCATACAAACATACATATATCCCATAAAAAGTACTACTGTAAATACCATTACCACTACATTCTTATTTCGCATCTTTGAATTTGCAAGTGCGATGATCCATCCAAACAATGCCGATACTGCAACTACCATAAAAGGCAATAGCAGGAAGGACACCACGAATATTATTATTCCTGTAACGGTGATTGGTCTGGTTATACAAAAAACCACTCCTCCAGGTACTGCGATCAAAAGTTCGTAAATATAGTTTAGTCCCAAAAGTGCAACTAGTCTTGATGCCAATATACTGCTAGGTGGCACTGGCATTGACATAATCAAATCGTTATCTTTTGCGTCAAACAATTGATTTTGTGTTACAAATACGCTGCCGACAAAGCAAAGTAAAAATACCATAACACCCATAAACCCAAAATACAGCCAATCCATTCCAAGCATTCCAAATGGTTCTGCGATGCTAAAAAACAATCCACCAAACAGAACTCCAAAACAGCCCACAATATATATGGCAAGAATAGCAAACAGTATTGTTTTCCCTAAGGACTTCTTTTTCTTTTTACTGCCAGTAAACATTCCTGAAAACATGGCAATCATTCTGATTTTTACTAAATTCATTAACATATTACTGCTCCAATTCTAGGAAGACGTTTTCTAATGAAGTGTTTCCTTTTACTTCTTCCATTGTTCCGGAGGTAATCAATTTTCCGCCTTTTATAATGGCAACTTTATCGCAAAGTTTTTCTGCCACTTCAAGTACATGTGTTGAGAAAAATATTGCTCCCCCATTGTCGCAAAGTTCTCTCATCAACCCTTTTAATATATGTGCTGCTTTTGGATCTAGTCCAACAAATGGTTCATCCATAATCATCAATTTTGGTGTATGAATCAATGCTGAAATAATCGCCAATTTCTGTTTCATACCATGTGAATATGCGCTGATTGGTTGTGCTAAATCGCTTGTAATCTCAAACAAATCGGCATATTTCTTTATTCTTTCTTCTCTCTCTTTCTGTGGTACTTTGTATATATCTGCAATAAAATTCAAGTATTTTATTCCCGATAAAAACTCATATAAATCTGGATTATCTGGTATATATGCAATTTCTTTTTTGCACTGCAATGGCTGATTTTTTATGGACATTCCATCTACCAATATTTCTCCTTGGTCAAATTGCAAAATACCGCAACAAGCTTTTATTGTAGTTGTTTTTCCTGCTCCATTATGTCCGATAAAACCATATATTTCTCCTCTTTGGATATGGAGTGTAAGGTCATCTACCGCCTTCTTCTCTCCATATGTTTTAGTCAAATTCGTAATTTGTAACATCTTTTGATTCCTTTCTCAATTGTCCGTAATTTTCCATAGTTGTGACAGC
>JAVXAG010000069.1:0-10170 GCA_036660615.1 Anaerovoracaceae bacterium | reverse complement strand
TATGATACAATAACCACATTAGCGTTTACTGGTGAAATGATTTGGACATTGATTTCGGCATTGATTTTGGAGCAAAATGTGTGGATGGCCCTGAAAGACTTGTATTGAAAATAGCCCGAGTATAGTTGGGCATTGATTTTGGAGCAAAATATGGGAATAGTTCCAAAAAATAACTATTAAAGCCGAAAAACCCGCTAAATTTTCCAGGGAAAAAATAATTTCCTGATTTGCTCACAGAATCGCTCAAAAAGTCGCGCCAGTGAGCAGAACTCATTTGCGGGTTTGCAAATAGCTGGCTATAATGTAGATATATGACAAAAGATACCAATATATGGGCATAAACTGTTGCAAATGCAACAGAATCAACTTGGCGGTTGAACCCTTGACTTGTAATTTTGACAATTAGTACCTTGAAACCCATTAATTTCTGAGAATCTGCTCACTGAGAGTGAAAAAAAGTCGATTCTGTGAGCAAAATCGATATTTATCTTTTTTCGGTACTTAATTACAGCGATAAGTGATAATGATTCTCATTATCAGTTTCGAAATACCATAAACTGGTATTGAATATAATATTTGTGATAAATTATGGTATAATAAAAATTACTGGGACATAAAAAACATATAAAAATAGTAAATAAATTACGGAGGTAATAATATAAATGGGAATAAAAGTGGCAAAGTTTGGAGGCTCATCAGTAGCAGACGGGATTCAACTTACAAAGACAAAACAGATAATTGATGCAGATAAGGATAGAAAGTATATCGTGGTTTCTGCACCAGGCAAAAGATATGAAGGCGATAATAAGATAACAGACCTTCTGTACTTATGCAAAACACATATGGAGCATAACCTTCCATATGACCAAATTTTTCAGGTAGTCGCAGATAGATTTATGGCAGTTGAAATAAATTTGGGAATTGATGTTGACCTACTTAAACATTTTGATAAGATAAAAGAGAATATCAAAAATGGAGCTTCGGCGGATTACATAGCCAGCAGAGGCGAGTATTTGAATGGCGTTTTAGTGGCAGCATTTTTAGGATATGATTTTGTGGATACTACTGGATTAATAAAGTTTGATGACCAGGGCAGATTGATGATGGAAGAAACTGACAAGGCTTTGCGCGATGAGTTACAGAACCATGAGCGAGCAGTTTTGCCGGGATTCTATGGAAGTGGAAAAGACGGACATGTAAAAACCTTTTCAAGAGGAGGTTCGGACATAACCGGAGCATTAGTAGCGAGAGCTGTGGGGGCGGATACTTACGAAAACTGGACAGATGTTTCAGGGTTCTTAATGGCAGATCCAAGAATAGTAAAAAATCCTAAACCTATTCATACGATTTCATATAAAGAATTGCGAGAATTGTCCTATATGGGAGCATCAGTTTTACACGAAGATGCAATATATCCAGCAAGACTTGCTAATATACCAATAAACATTAGAAATACCAACGATCCAGAAGGAGTTGGTACAATAATCACAGCTGAGGCGGGAGAGGATAACAACCAAATCATCACTGGTATTGCAGGGAACAAGGACTTTACAGTAATCGGAATATACAAAAATATGATGAGCGTAGAGAGAGGCTTTGTTAGAAAAATATTAGCGATTTTAGAAGACTTTGATATATCATTTGAACATTTGCCTAGTGGAATAGATACTGTTTCTGTAGTTATTTCCAACAAGAACATTAATGGGAGATTAGATGAAATCTTAGACGCATTTGACAAGCAATTGCAGCCAGATAAACTGGACGTATTTGAAAATATGGCGCTGATTGCAACGGTTGGTTGTGGAATGAATAGAAGAAAAGGAGTTTCAGCGACATTGTTTGGGGCTCTTGCTGATGCCGATATAAATATTAGAATGATTGACCAAGGTTCAAGCGAAATGAACATAATAGTAGGAGTAGAAAATAAAGATTTTGAAAAGGCGATAAAAGCGATTTATACGACCTTCGTAAAATAAAAAAAGGGAGTCTCTAAATTCATAAGAATTGAGACTTCCTTTTTTAATGCTATATTTTAGAACTGGCTGTTGTAAAGGTCTGCATAGAAACCATTTGCATCTAGCAGCTCTTGGTGTGTACCATGTTCCACTATGTCGCCATTGTTTATTACAAGTATTACATCTGCATCTTGAATGGTGGATAGTCGATGGGCAATGATAAAGCTGGTTCTGTTTTCCATTAGGTTTAGCATTGCCTTTTGGATTAGAGACTCAGTTCTAGTATCAACCGAACTGGTTGCCTCATCGAGAATCATAATTGGATTATCTGCAAGTATGGCACGAGCAATTGTAAGCAGTTGCTTTTGACCTTGAGAAATGTTAGAGGACTCCTCGTTGATTTCCATGCCATAGCCCTTTGGTTGGGTTTTTATATAGTGGTGAATGTGGGCAGCCTTGGAAGCATTGATTACTTCTTCGTCAGTTGCATTCATATTTCCGTAGCGAATGTTTTCCATAATACTACCACTGTAAAGCCAAGTATCTTGGAGCACCATACCGAACATATCACGAAGATCAGTTCTGGAATAATTTCGTATATCCACACCGTCAATTAAAATTCTGCCGCTGTTTAGCTCATAGAAACGGAGCAGAAGTTTGATTAGAGTGGTTTTGCCAGAGCCAGTAGGCCCAACAATTGCAATCCTTTGACCTTGCGTCACATGGAAATTAAAGTTCTTAATAACAGGTGTGTCGCCGTAGCCAAAAGTGACATTTTCAAAAGTAACATCTCCCTTGAAGTTTTTCAAGTCAAGAATAGAGTGGTTTCCCTCTGTGAAAGTTTCCGTTTCTTCCTCTTCGTCAAGAAGTTCAAAAATCCTTTCAGCGGCAGCGGCAGTTGATTGAAGTACGTTTGCCACATTGGCAAGCATTGAAACTGGTTGGTTGAAGGAACGAATATATTGAATAAATGATTGAATATTACCGATAGTTACAGTACCGTTTAGGGCAAGTTTGCCACCTAGGATACAGATTACTACATAAGATAAATTACCAACCAAGTTTGATAAAGGTTGCATCATTCCTGAGAAAAATTGAGATTTCCAAGCAGATGCGTACAGATTATCGTTAATGCCGTCAAAGATTTCCGTTGACTTTTCTTCACCATTAAAGGCTTGAACAATTATGTGAGCATTGTACATTTCTTCAACGTGACCATTTGCATCACCCAAATATCGCTGTTGATTTTTGAAGTGTTTTTGGGAATGACTTACGATGAATTTTATTAAAAACAGTGATACAGGAAGGGACAAAAGCGCAACCAAAGTCATCATCCAGTTTATGGAGAACATCATTGCGATTATACCAACGATAGTTACCACACTTGTTATGATTTGAGTAATACTCTGGGATAGAGATTGGTTTAGCGTTTCAATATCATTGGTAAAACGACTCTGTATTTCACCGTTAGTTTTGTTATCAAAATATTTTAATGGCAATCGGTCGATTTTGGCCGACATAGATTCTCTCAGATTATATGTGACTTTCTGTGATATGGTTGCCATAATAAAGCTTTGAATCAGGCTGAAGCAAAAGCTTATTAGATATATAACCCCAAGGAAAATCAAGATTTTCCCTAGAGGGCCAAAGTCGATTCCAAGAGGAGACATCATACCTTCAACGATTTTGTCTGTAGCCTTACCCAAGATTTTAGGGGAGACAATAGAGAATACTGTGCTGGCAATGGCAAATATAAATACCATTACAATTCTAAATTTAAAAGGTTTCAAATATGACAACAAAGTCTTCATTGTGCCTTTGAAATTCTTCGCTTTCTCACCGGGCATCATGCCCATTGGGCCATGTCCGCTACCAGGGCCACGTCGTCTAACTGGTTTAGTTCCTGTCTTTTCCATTAGCACACACCCCCTTCAAGTTTATCTTCATCTAATTGGGAAGAAACTATTTCTCTGTAAACAGTACATGATTTAAGCAATTCTTTATGAGTACCGATGCCTTCAATATGACCTTCGTCTAAGACCACAATTTGGTCAGCATCAATAATAGTGTTTATTCTTTGGGCTACGATCAAAACGGTTCTATTACTGTAATTCTCTTTTAGCGATTTTCTAAGAGCTGCATCAGTAGTGTAATCAAGAGCGCTAAAACTGTCATCGAATATTAGAATATCTGAGTCTTTTGCCAAAGCTCTTGCAATAGAAAGCCTTTGTTTTTGACCACCAGAAATGTTTCCACCGCCTTGTGCGATATGGTCATCAAAACCGTTTTCCTTTTGATTGACAAAATCCATTGCTTGGGCAACATCAGTAGCTTTTTCCATTGTTTCAACACTCATATTTTCATCGGAGTAGGAAATATTTGAGCCGATTGTACCAGAGAAAAGCAATGCTTTTTGAGGCACATAGCCGATTTTTTTCCTTAGATCATGAAGTGAAACATCATTAATATTTACACCATCTATGATAATTTGACCGTCAGTAACATTAAAGAAACGAGGAATCAAGTTGATCAGCGATGATTTCCCGCTACCAGTAGAACCGATAAATGCAGTAGTCTGCCCTGGCTTTGCAACAAAATTTATATTTTCCAAGACGCAGTCGTCAGCATCAGGATATTTGAAAGAGACATTTTTAAATTCAATAGTTCCATCAGAGCTAGCCGGAAAACTAATTGGGTTAGCAGTTTCTTTTATTGTCACCTCAGTTTCAAGGACTTGACCGATACGGTTCATAGAAACAACGGCTCTTGGAATCATAATAAACATCATGGAAATGACAAGGAATGACGTAATCAAAATCATAGCATATTGAATAAATGCCAGAACATCACCAATCATCATAGTCCCAAGGTCAATATATTTAGCTCCAACCCAGACAATAAGTACAGAAGCCAAATTCATAATCACCATCATTGCAGGCATCATAAATGCCATGGCTCTGTTGATAAACAAGTTTAACTTCATATAATCTCTATTGGCACTTTCAAATCGTTGCTCTTCATATTTTTCTGTATTAAAAGCTCTTATAACAAGGGTTCCAGAAAGTCTTTCGTTAATTACAAGGTTAATTTTATCTATCATTTTTTGTACTATCTTGAATTTTGGCATAGTAGAAACGAACATAAAAATCAGCACGCAAATAACTCCGCCAAGGGCAAGTGCAATAGTCCAAGACAAATCCAAACTTGATTGCAATGCTTTTGTCAAAGCACCGATACCCATTACTGGGGCAAAACAAGCCATTCTTAAAATCATAACTGTAGCACCCTGAACTTGTTGAACGTCATTTGTGGAACGTGTTATTAGTGAAGCTGTAGAAAAAGTTTCCATCTCAGCAGGTGAGAAAGCGCTTACTTTATGGAAAACCGCTCCCCTCAAATCTCTACCTACTTTTGCAGATACTTTTGCCGCAAAGAAACTGACTCCAATAGCACACAAACACAGCATTCCTGCAATCCCTAGCATTATTGCACCAGTTTGGTAAATGTAAGACATATCCCCAGCAACGATTCCTTTGTTAATAATGTTAGCCATGTATGTTGGTAATTCTAGCTCTAACATTGCTTGCCCGAACAGCAAGACGATAGAAAGAAATATGAAACCCAAATACGGTTTATAATATTTCAATACTTTTTTCATAAATTAATTCTCCCCTTTTTCATGTAAATTTTTGCAAAATGATATGGGTGGATATGGACAATCCACAGCGCTATAAAGGTTTACGGCTGCGCGAGATAACAAATGAATCATAGTTTCCACTTCTTCTTCACTCATACCTTTGGTAACAATCTTCTTGATTTCACTTTCTTTGACTTTGAATTCTTCTACGATAGAATTACTTTTCTCAGTCAAATATAGTTTGTACCCACGTTTATCCTTAGGATCTTCATTTCGTTTTACATATCCTTTATCTTCAAGCTGTTTTATAGTTTTGGCAACGCAGCCTTTATCAATACGCATAAACTTCACAAGTTTATCCTGCGAGCAACCCTCAAATCTTGAAATGCACATCAAATATGGTGCTTGTTTTATAGGTATATCAATGTTTTCAAGTTTCTGGTGAAGCAGAAGAAATGTTAGTTTGTCTACTTCAGGAAACAATTTTAACCAGTTATCCATTATTGTATTTTCCTCCATTTTTTTTAGCGATGAAAAAGAGTATACTCCCGATTAGTTGCATTGTCAACTAATTAGTTGCAAAAACAACTATTATTTTTTTGGAGTGCGAAGGGGGGGGGGGAAGGAGAGGCGCTTTGCTGATGAAGGGAAGGGAAAACCCGCTATTTCTTCCAGGAAAAAAATAATTTCCTGATTTGCTCACAGAATCGATCAAAAAGAAGTGCCAGTGAGCAGATCTCATCTGAGCGCCTGCAAGGAACTGACGATTATGTCGGCATATGACAAAATATACCAATATATGGGTGACAATTGATGTATTTGCAACAGAGACTGCTTGGAATTTGACAATCAGTTCCTTGAAACCCAGTTATTTCTGGAAATCTGCTCACTGAGACACTATTTTTCTTGATTCTGTGAGCAAATTCGACATTTACTTTTTATCGACACTAAATTACAGCCATAAGTGATAATGATTCTCATTATCAGTTTTGATATAGTACATATTTGCATTAGAACATAATCATATGTGCATGATGGGGGAAATAAGCAAAAATCTTTATGTTTTATTTGTGGTCAAAATAGTATATAATAGAGATAACAATTCTTATGAATTAAAGGGGAGGATGCATATGAAAAAGCTGGTTACTATTAGTAGAGAATATGGAAGCGGCGGCAGGCTAATTGGCAAAATAATTGCAGACAAACTCGGAGTGCCATTCTATGATAAACAGATTATTGATAGAGCGGCATCAGAAAGTGGCATGTCAAGAGACCTTATTGAAAATGCCGAATTGAGAGCAAAAAGTAGTTTCTCGTATAGCATGGCATCTATTGTTAATTTTGGAGACGTAGTTAACAGTGATCCATTATCAATGAATGAAAAACTCTTCTTGGCGCAGTTCGATGTAATAAGAGAAATCGGCCAGACTGGAGAAGGCGTAATTGTTGGACGTTGTGCTGACTATGTTTTGAGAGATGAACCTGGTGTAACTAATGTGTTTATCTACGCAGATATAGAAGACAGAATGAAACGTTGCGTTGACGTTTACAATGAAAATCCTGAGAAGGTAAAAGAAATTGTTGCTACATATGACAAGGCAAGACTAAATTATTACAATTACCATACTTGCCAAAAGTGGGGAGATTTTAAGAACTATAATCTTTCCATAAACAGCAGTTATATAACAGAGGAAGAAGTGGCAAATCTTATTATCAATTATATGGAACATAGAAGCTATAAAACTTCAGAGTTATAGGAGGAGTGAAAATGAAAAAGTGTAAACAAAAGAAAACTGAAACTCAAACTAGTGAAACTGTTTTAAATTCTAACAAGGCAGACAAAGGAAGAAACAGAATGTCAAAGGCTGCTAAAATATCATTAGCGATTATTGGTGTTGGATTTATAGCAGGAACAACAGTTGTTATTGGTATGGAAAAGATAATGAAAAAGATTTTTATCAATGAAGATTGGCCAGAAGAAGAATGGTCAAACGACAATTGGACAGACGAAGATTTATAAAAATAGAGTAATTTATTTACAAATTAAAAAATGATGTTAACCGCGGTAATCGCCCTAGTTGGAGGTTACCGCAGTTTTATATTTAGAAGTTGCAAATTTGTTTGACGAAACATTGCAAATTGTGGTATTCTAAAAGATAACAACTACTCTATCCCATTCGATAGAGAGACGAAAGGAATGATAAAAAAATGACAGAGAAAAAGGGAACATATTATATTACAACCCCGATTTACTATCCAAGCTCAAACCTTCATATAGGACATACCTATTGCACAGTAATGGCAGATGCAATGGCGCGCTTTAAAAGACTTAGCGGATATGATGTTAGGTTTTTGACGGGAACAGATGAACATGGACAAAAAATCCAAACAATTGCAGACGAAAATGGCGTATCTCCACAGGAGTATGTTGACGGCGTAGTTGCAGGGATAAAGGATTTGTGGAAGACAATGGAAATTTCATATGATGACTTTATTAGAACAACAGAGCCTAGACACGTTGAGAGAGTACAGAAAATTTTCATGGAATTATATAACAAAGGTGATATTTACAAAGGTGAATATGAGGGAATGTACTGCACCCCTTGTGAATCATTTTGGACAGAAAGTCAACTTGTAAATGGCTGTTGCCCAGACTGTGGCAGACCTGTAAAGAAGGCTAAGGAGGAAGCTTATTTCTTCAAACTTTCAAAATACCAAGATAGACTAATTGACTTATTTGAAAACACACCGGAATTTTTACAACCAGATACGAGAAGAAATGAAATGCTTGCATTTGTAAAACAAGGTCTTGATGATCTTTGCATTTCCAGATCTACTTTTGACTGGGGTATTCCAGTGCCAATAGATGAAAAACACGTTATTTATGTTTGGCTTGATGCACTTACAAACTACATCACTGCCCTTGGCTACCCAGATGAACCTGAACTTTACGAAAAATATTGGCCAGTAAATGTTCATTTGGTTGGAAAAGAAATTGTGAGATTTCACTCAATCATATGGCCAGCAATGTTGATGTCATTGGATATTCCACTTCCTAAGCAGGTACTTGGCCATGGTTGGCTTCTTCTTGAAGGCGGCAAAATGTCAAAGTCCAAAGGAAATGTAGTCGATCCAGTCAAACTGATTGATAGATATGGCATTGATGCGCTAAAGTATTTCTTGTTAAGGGAGTATACTTTTGGACAAGATGGAGTTTTCACTAATGAAGTAATGTTAAAGAGAATGAACTATGATCTTGCAAACGACCTTGGAAATTTGGTTTCAAGAACGGTTTCTATGATAGAAAAATACAATGGTGGAATAGTTCCAGAAGCTCATGGAGAAGACGAATTTGACAAAGACTTAAAGGCTATCGCTATTGGTGCTGCCTCAAAAGTTGAAGTTCAAATGGACAAGTTTGCATTTAATATGGCGCTTGAAGAAATTTGGGTTGTTGTAAGAAGGGCAAATAAATATATTGATGAAAAAGCACCTTGGGTTCTTGCAAAAGATCCAGCAAACAAGGAAGCATTAGATACAGTTCTTCACAATTTGGCAGAAGCTTTGAGAATCGTATCGATTCTAATTCACCCATTTATGCACACGACTTCAACTGAAATCAGAAAGCAAATGGGATTATGGTATGCTGACGTGGTTTGGGAAGACGCTTTTACTTTTGAAATGATGTATGGCGAACAAGTCAAGAAAGGCCCAGCGCTTTTCCCAAGACTTGATATTGAAAAAGAGTTGGAAGAACTTGAAGCTATGCAAAATGAAGGCAAGGAAGCCGCAGAGGACGAAAACATTCCACTTGAACTAAAACCAGAAATCGTTTATGACGATTTTGACAAAATAGATTTTAGAGTAGGAACTATTATTTCTGCTGAAAAGCATCCAAAAGCTGACAAGCTTCTTGTTTTCCAAGTAAAAATGGGAACGGAAACTCGTCAAGTGATTTCTGGTGTCGCAGAACACTTCAAACCAGAAGAAATGGTAAACCAAAAAGTTATCGTTGTAGCAAACCTAAAACCTAGAAACTTGAGAGGCCTAGAGTCAAAAGGAATGTTACTATTTGCAGAAAACGGCGAAAGACTTGAAATCGTTGGAACCAAAGCAGAAGATGGCAATGTTGTAAACTAGGTGGAGCGATAGGACTGATTGATTGAGTTCGGAGCGACTGGATGGATTGGATTCGGAGCGACTGGATGGATTCGGAGCGACTGGACTGAGTTCGATAAGACTGGATTGAGCTTTAAAAATTGAGCACAATAATTTTGACTTTTAGGGCAGACAGCAGTCTGCCCTATGTTGTTTTTTGCCATAAATCGGAAGGCAAAAGCCCCAAATGGCATAAGCCTTGCAATCAGTGGCTTTGGGGCAAGGCCACTGCCAGCTTTTGCCAACATCTAAATTTTGATAGGAAGGATTTGTCCGTCCGCAGAAAAATGTTGTCATAAAGTGAAAAAAATGTTGTCTTTTTGACAACAAAAAAACGAAAACGGACAACAAATCCCACAATATGTAAAAAAGGAAGGTAAAAGGCCGCAAGCGACTTTTACCCACATATTGCCAGAAATC
>JAVXAG010000068.1:8981-10231 GCA_036660615.1 Anaerovoracaceae bacterium | reverse complement strand
CCCACCAACCACAGAAAAAACCTCTTTTTTCCTATAATACTTTCAGGGTAATTGAGCAGAATATTTTTTAAGGAGGGTTTGACATGGAAAAGACAAATAAAAAGAATATGAAAAACGAACAGAAAAATAAAAACACACAGAAAAACAACAAAGAAAAACAATGCGATTACAAAGATATGAACAAGAGTAACGACGAGAAATAGTAATATATTGACTAAGGTAGCAAAAGGGCGGTGTAACACTGCCCTTTTGTGTTGCTTTTTTGTATATTTAGTGTTATTTTTTTTCCTATAAGTTTGCTATTAACAAATAAATATAGTATAATATTAAAGGCTATATACAAGAGGGAGAACCGATTATGAATGTTATGAAATTTATTGAGAATTATGAGAATGAACTTATAACCACAGCAATTATATTGGGTGTGGTAGTGGTGTTGTTCTTTATTATTCGTGGATTTGTTTTGGCATCAAGGAAAAGAGCCTTATTATGGAACATAAATCAGAAAGTAGAAGAAATAAGTCGAAAAGTTGGCAGCGTACCCAAAACAGATAAGGCTACCGACCAGAAGAGAGATGTTATTTACATAGATAATCGGCAAGTTTTGAAAACAGAAGAAGCCGATTTGGACGAGAGAATTGACAGTGTAATAGAAAATTCAATGGAAAAAGCTGTACAAGCAGAAGACCATATTGATAGTGACATAGATAATAACGGCGAGAATTCAAAGGATATTGGGCGAAACAACACAACCCAAAAAATTGACAGCAGAGACTGTTCCGTTGGACGGAGTGGAATTGCATATACAGTGGAAGAATTGAAAAATCAAATCAAATAAGAGATTGTTTACATTGGAGGCAAATATGTATTGTACAAGTTGTGGGAATTTATTAAAAGAAGAAGACAAGTTTTGTAGTAATTGTGGACAAAAAGTAATCCAAGAAGAAAACAGTTACGAAGAAGTAATATTTAGTCCGCCATTTAAAGTTGAGGCTGAACATATTACCACAAAAGAACCTGAAGAAAAAATAGTAAGCGCTCCTAAAACAGAGGAGGCTAATTTTTCGTGGAATCTTGAAGGATTTCCAGAAGATAAACCAAAGAAGACAGAAGATATCGATTTCAATTGGAGATCGGTTATAGAAGAGAAAAGAAGAAATGAAAATAAAGATATAGACAGAAATATTGGTTTCATTAAAACACCAACAACAAAGCCAGAAGAATTTTTTTCAAAAGAAAAAGAAGAAGAA
>JAVXAG010000068.1:0-8881 GCA_036660615.1 Anaerovoracaceae bacterium | reverse complement strand
TAAACCAAGGTTCCCTTGAAGAAGAACTATTCAAAGAAATATCAAATGGCGATATATTAGAAAACACAGATAAAATAGATAAGTTTTATACATTTAATAAGAAGAACGAAGAATTTCAACAACTTTTAGATTTGGAGTATAACAAACTGAAAGGTGAAAATCAGGAGACACCTGTAGAAGTGGATTTTGAAGAACCAGAAAACAAAGATATAAATATAGAAAAATTAAACATAGACAAGACTATTGAAGTTTCAAAATCATTAATAGATTTTGAGCTGGAAGATAAAATAGATGCAGACTTACTTGCTAAATTTAAATTAGAAGAGCAGGAAGAGTTAGAAGCCAAAGAACCACCTACTTTTGAAGAGGCTTTCAAACAAGTAACAGAAGAAAAGGTCGGTGAATTGCCCCCCATTAGCCAGCCTACTCAAGGCATTGAACAACAGGAAAACCAAACTAGCGGAGAAAGAACTCCAGTTAGAGGGAGCATATCAGAAGAAGTCACAGAACCAGAAGAAATTGGCGAAAAAGACGTTAAGTGGGCACCCCAAAAAATTGAAGACAATGGAACCACAGAAGTCACACCCAGAGAATCCGAAGAATCAGACCAACCTTCGGAAACAGCCACAGCAAGCCAATCAGAAAAGAAACTTACTTTTGACGACGTCTTTCCTTTTTCTGATAATGATGGTAAAGACGACGACGACTTTGACAAAGAAGAACCAGAAAAGAAATCAAAGGCATCAACCGTTATAATAACAATATTGATAGTAATACTACTTTTCGTATTGGGGATAATAGGAATAAAGATATTTGCACCAGAAAGTGCAGTGTCAGCAACAATAGATAAAGCCTATTTTTCGGTTATGAGCATATTTACGGGAGATGAATCAAAAGAAGGAAACACAGGTGGCAATACAAATGAGCCAACGACTACCATTATTAGTAATTTAATAGAAACACAGAAACATAGAAATACTAATATCGGCTCAATTGTTGAAAATATAGATTTAAAATTCGGCGAAAAACAAAATCAAGCATTTCCTCAATTGGAAGATGCATATGATTTTTCCGATAACATGTGGTACACCAATGAAAACGATGACGCCATAAGCTATGGGGAAGAAATAGTGGGCACTGTAATTGAGTATTTTTCCAAGTGGGTTGATGAGGTAAACGGAAAAGACACTAATATACTAGATTTTGTTAAACCAGACACCAGACTTAGTTCTGAGGTGGCAGAGATTCAGTCGACCAAAGATGTAACCTATGGCATAAACAAGCTAGAAATAGGAGAAGTTAAAACTGGAGAAAATGGATTTTTCGTTATGGCCACAGTCACAAAGATTGATAGTGAAAAAAACAAAGAGGTAGTTATCAAACAGATTATCTATATGGAACCAATAGAAAAGGCAATGAAAATTGCAGAGATAAAAGAATTCTAGGGGCATTTGGATATATATTTATAGGAGGTTAGAAATTTGAAAAAGAAAAGTAATAGCAACAGCAG
This sequence comes from Anaerovoracaceae bacterium, assembly GCA_036660615.1. Taxonomy (GTDB): domain Bacteria; phylum Bacillota; class Clostridia; order Peptostreptococcales; family Anaerovoracaceae; genus JAVXAG01. The sequence goes on along the minus strand of JAVXAG010000068.1, from coordinate 7,371 downwards.
TCAAACAAGACTTAGTGTTATAATAATGTTTCTCGTTATTATAGTTGGACTATTCTTGTTGCTTATCAACTTCATTACAGACTGGCTATGGTTCAAAGAAATGGGTTATGTATCCGTATTCTTTAAACAACTAGTAACGCAGCTAGAAGTTGGAATTCCAACATTTGTTATTCTCTCGGGAATATTGATTTTGTATCTAAGTAAACTAAAAAAAGGTTACTTTACCAAAATTGCATCCCACGAAAATACAGATCAAAAGAAATTAAATAGGTATACCTATTTGTTGTCAATTCTATTCGCAGCGGGGATTTCATTCATATCAGTTTCAAAACTGTGGTTTGAAATTTTGCAGTTCGCTAATAGTACCAACTTCAATATTGCAGATCCGTTGTTCAAAATAGATATTTCATTCTATATCTTTAAGTTGGACTTCTTAAAACAATTAAATGGTATATTCCTTGGTGCGATTTTGGCAATAATAGCGCTTACTGTAATTTATTACATGATATTATTGACAATGCATTCACCAGACATCTTTGAAACAGAAGAAGAAGATGAATATGTTAATGACGAAGAAAGATATTCAGGAAGTGCAAACCCATTTGAAAATGCAGGAAAAGCATTCCAGGGCAATGGCTCAGTTATGGATAAACTATTTGAAGCATTTACAGGGAAGGCACAAGAACCTAGACCACAAAAGAAGAAAAAACAACTTGATGACAACAACTTCAAGCAATTGCTTGGCATTGCGTCTGGTCAGTTATCATTCCTTGGAATAGTTTTCTTCCTAATGGTAGCAGTTGATTTCTTCTTGAAACAATTCGACTTATTGCATGCACATACAGGTGCCGTATACGGAGCTGGATTTACTGATGTAAACATTACACTTTGGGTGTATAGAGCATTAGCACTTCTTGCAGTAATCGGTGCAATTACTATTACACATTTCATCAAGAAAAAGGACTTCAAGAAAATATTGATTACACCAGTAATTATGATTCTTGTAGGAGCAATCGGAGTTGGTGCAAGTTTCCTTGTACAGAACTTTATCGTATCTCCTGATGAAATCAGTAAGGAAGCAAAATATCTTGCTAGAAACATTGAGTACACACAATATGCTTACCAGCTTGATAAAGTAACAGCCAAACCATTCGTTGCAGACAACACATTGACTGCAGAGGATATCAAAAATAATGTGGAAACTGTTTCCAACATTAGAATAAACGACTATGAACCAGTACAAACATTCTATAACCAAACACAGAGTATCAGAAAGTACTACTCATTTAATGGAGTAGACGTAGATAGATATATGGTAAATGGAAAGTACACTCAGACTTATCTTGCAGCCAGAGAAATCGACGAATCACAGATTCAAGATACTTGGTTGAATAGACATCTTAAATATACTCATGGTTATGGATTAACATTATCAAGAGTAGATGCTGTAACAGCAAGTGGTCAGCCAGACGTATTAATCAAAAATATTCCACCTGAATCAAGTATAGAAGAGATTGAAATCACTCGTCCAGAAATTTACTTCGGCGAACTTTCAAACGATTACATTATAGTTGGAACAGATGAGAAAGAATTTGACTATCCACAAGGCGACAACAATAAATATGCAAAATACCAAGGTACTGCAGGTATTCCACTTAACTTCTTTAACAGAGTGTTATTCACAATTAGAGAAGGAAGTTTAAAACTTTTGGCATCGTCAAATATCGATAGTGATTCAAAGATTATTATCAATAGAAACGTAATGCAAAGAGTCCAGAAGATTATGCCTTACCTAAGCTATGAAAACGATCCATATACGGTTACTGTTGATGGAAGAATTTATTGGATGCTAGATGCATATACAACAAGTTCATACTACCCATATTCAGAACCATTTGAAGGCAAAATTGGCGGAACAAACTACATCAGAAACTCAGTTAAGGTTGTAGTTGACGCATACAATGGCGACGTAAGTTATTACGTAGTAGACAAGAAGGATCCTATAGCACAAACTTATGCTAAGATTTATCCACAATTGTTTAAGCCAATTGACAAAATGCCAGAAGCATTAAAAGCTCATATTAGATACCCTCACACATTATTCCAGATTCAAGCTGGCGTATATTCTCGTTACCACATGGAAGACATAAATGTATTCTACCAAAACGAGGACGTTTGGGACATCGCTAATGAGATATATGGAACAAAACAAGCTCCAATGAAATCCAACTACTATATTATAAAGCTTCCAGGAGAACAGAAAGCAGAATTCGTTAACTCAATTCCTTTCACTCCTAAGTCAAAACAAAATATGACAGCTTTATTTATAGCTAGAAACGATGGCGAAAACTACGGCGAAATGGTACTTTACCAATTCCCTAAGAGCAAAACCGTCTATGGACCAATGCAGATTGAGGCTCAGATAGACCAGAGTACAGAAATTTCAAAAGAATTCTCACTTTGGAATTCATCAGGGTCATCATATAAGAGAGGTAACTTGTTCGTAATTCCAATAGAAAAATCACTACTTTATGTAGAGCCAGTATATTTGGAAGCATCGAACTCAGCTATCCCAGAAGTAAAGAGAGTAATCGTAGCTTATGACGATAAGATTGCTTACGAGCCAACATTGTCAGAAGCACTAGATTCACTATTTGGACAGAATTCATCACCAGGAATAAGTAGTTCAACATCAGAAATTGATGGCGGTGCTACTAGTCAAACTCAATTAATCCAAAAGGCAGTTGAAGCATATCAAAATGCTCAAAATGCACAACAAAACGGAGATTGGGCTAAGTATGGCGATTATATTAACCAATTAGAAAAATATCTAAACAAATTAGATGGATTAAACAAATAAATCATCTAAATAGTTAACAAAAAGTAAATGACCAATTAATGTTTGGGGACATTCATAATTGAATGTCCCCAAAACAATATACAGAACAATATACAAGAAATGTAACAAATAATAAAGAGGAGGAAGAGTATGCTGGAGTTTGATTTAGACAAGATGTTATTTAATATCCCGGCAGGGAAACATACAGCTAGCGAAATAACAAGAATCTTAAAGGAACATCACGAAGTACAATTTGTTTCTTTGGTAGGTATAGATATTGGTGGACACGATACAGACGAAAAGATTCCGGTTAAGCAGTTTTTAGAAGAAATAGACAAATTGCTGACAGTCGGTGTTCAGACAGATGGATCCAGTGTAGCCTTACCTAAAATTGCAGTTTTAAATAATGCAAAAGTTGATATCATACCGGATCTTAATGCAAACTGGTATGTTGATTATAACTTTAATTACACAGAACCAAAGACGCAGTTGCCAGTGGGAACACTGAGATTACCGTCATTTTTAGTACATAATGATACATTTGAATGTGGCTCAAGAGTAATCCTAAGAGATGCTATTGACGCATTTGAAAAGAAATTATTAGAAGAACTTAAATTGCACCCATATGTTTTTGAATATATAGCAGGAGCAAATAGTGTAGATGAAATCGACAAATTAGTTATTACCAGTGCGACGGAGTTGGAGTTTTGGGTTAAGACACCTGACGACAAAGCTGATAGAGAACAGTTATCCACAGCACAAGTCCTAAAAGAGCAATATTGGAAGAGAACAATAGGGCCAGTTAGGACGGCACTGGAAGAAACTTTGATTATATTAGACAAGTACGGATTTGAAGTTGAGATGGGACACAAAGAAGTTGGAGGAGTAAAAGCCAAAATGGGCAACTCCGGCCAATATGACCATATTATGGAACAACTTGAAATTGACTGGAAATATTCGGGAGCTATTCAGGCTGCCGACAATGAAAACCAAGTAAAATACATTGTAAGAGATGTATTTACAAAGCATGGCCTTGATGTAACCTTTATGGCTAAGCCTATGACAGGGGTTGCAGGTAGTGGAGAACATACCCACCTTGGACTTGCTGCTAAACTAAAAAATGGAAAGATGATTAGTTTATTTGCACCAAAAGATCCAAGCAAACATTATATGAGTCCACTAGGATTTGGTGGTTTGCTGGGGATATTAAAAAATTATGAAGTAATAAATCCATTTGTAAGTTCGACAAATGATGCCTTTAACAGATTAAAACCTGGATACGAAGCACCGGTTTGTATCGTAACTTCTTTGGGACGCAGCCTACAAGAACCGTCAAGAAATAGAACAGTATTAGTAGGACTTATAAGAGACAATAAGAATCCATTATCCACTAGATTTGAACTTAGGTCACCTAATCCAAAGAGCAATACATATCTAGTAATTGCAGCATCATACCTTGCGATTTTGGACGGAATAAAAGCAGTTCTTGGTGCAGAAAAAACACCGGAAGAATTAGAAAAATCCCTTTCAAAGAAACGCGGAGTTGAAGATTTCTATCTTGAAAAAGATAGAGAATATAGAAGTGAAGAAGATGTATTTGATTTCTACACAGAAGAAGAACGAAACAATTTGTTTGGTGTAGCGCCGGCGACTGTTTGGGAAAATATGTGTGCCTTTGATGACCACAAGGAAAAGCTGGAAATATTCAAAGAAGGCGATGTAATGCCACCTTTGGTACTAGAATCATATAGAGAGCAAATTATGTCTCAGTGGAAAACCGAACTTCACGACAGGTTAATCCCTGAAACTATGGGATTTGCTAGGGAATGTGTAAGAAAACACAGTGTTGACGATTTTTCTGATTACGACATTAAGAACTGGTCGGAGATAGATAAGATTAGACACCAAATAGGCAAAGATACAATTAATCAAAAGTGTTTGCTTACTAGAGCCAAAGAGGCACTTGATAGCGGTGAATACAAATTAGCGTCTGACTTGCAGTTGGAAATACAGCAAAAGGTAACAAAACTTGCTGATTTATATAGAATTTATAAAAAGAATTTACTTTAGGAGAGAGTCATGTTAGATATTAAAAGAATAAGAGAAGATTTTGAAAACGTGAAAGAAAGAGTTGAGTTCAGAGGAAAAGGTGACTTTGGCATCGAAAACGTAAGAGATTACGACAATCGTAGAAGAGAGTTGCTGGCAGAAGTTGAACAGATGAAAAACAAACAGAACACAGATTCAAAAGAAGTACCAAAGTTAAAAAAGGAAGGCAAAGACACTTCCGCTATAATGGAGGAAATGAAGGAGCTTTCTAGTGCAATAAAGGTTTTGGATACAGAACTTAGCCAAGTAGAAAAAGACTTGAAAGATGCGTTGCTAAATGTTCCAAACACACCATATAAAGATGTACCTTTTGGTAAAGACGACTGTGACAATGTTGAACTTAGAAAATTTGAAGAGCCAACAAAGTTTGATTTTGAGCCAAAAGCTCATTGGGACATCGGAGAAAAACTTGATATCCTTGACTTTGAAAGAGCTGCAAAGATTGCAGGAACAAGGTTTACTGTATATAAAGGTCTTGGGGCAAGGTTAGAGAGATCATTGATTTCATTTATGCTTGACCTTCACACAATTGATCAAGATTACACAGAAATACTACCACCTTTTATGGTGAATAGAGCTGCGATGACAGGCACAGGACAGCTTCCAAAATTTGAAGAAGATATGTTCTATGTACCGCAGAAGGACTTCTTCTTGATTCCGACGGCTGAAGTTCCTGTAACTAACCTTAGAGGAAATGAAATAATGGAAGAAGCAGAACTTCCAGTTTATTATACTGCTTATACTCCTTGTTTCAGAGCTGAAGCGGGTTCCGCTGGCAGGGATACAAGAGGTTTGATTAGACAGCACCAGTTCAACAAAGTTGAATTAGTAAAGTTTGTAAAGCCAGAAACTTCATATGACGAGTTAGAAAAATTGACTGCTGATGCAGAGGAAGTTTTGAAGATATTAGGGCTGCCATACAGAGTAGTTAGACTAAGCTCTGGGGACTTGGGTTTCTCATCGGCAATGACATATGACATCGAAGTTTGGATGCCAAGCTACGGAAGATATGTAGAAATTTCATCTTGCAGTAACTTTGAAAGTTACCAAGCAAGGAGAGCAAATATTAGATTTAGACCTGAAGGCAAAGGAAAACCAGAATATGTCCATACGCTTAATGGTTCGGGCCTTGCAGTTGGAAGAACTGTAGCGGCGCTTCTTGAAAATTACCAACAAGCTGATGGCTCTGTAGTAATTCCAGAAGCACTGAGAAAATATATGGGAGTTGATAAAATTGTTTAAATTACCAAAGTATTTACCACCTGATTTTACTCAGGAAAAGTTCATAAAGTCACCTAATGCGGTGCTTGTAGCTTCTGGAGTCGACAAGTCGGCACCTGATAACTTTCATGCAACTTCAATATTTCCTGAATATTTTAAAATAGATGGAGAATGGCTTCTTGCAGAAGACAGCAGAATGGACTGCGTTCCTGTTTATGAAAATGGAAAGATTTTTGTAAGGGAATTTAGAAATGTTAAGGCAGGCGACCTAATTGTTGTTGGCAGAACTGAGGATTGTCAAGAGGGCATTTATGTTCACGTTGACTGTTTTGAAAAGGAAGAAAAAGGCGCAGCTGCGGCATTCTCATTTAGGCAGAGCAGAAGCAGGGAAACTGCTTTCACTTACGACTATGAAAGATTATATGAAATTTTAGAATATGAAAAAGAGCACAATGGATATGTTGTCTGGGTTCTTGGACCTGCTTGTTCTTTTGACGGTGGTGCAAGGGAGGCTTTCTCAAAGCTGATCGAAGCCGGATATGCCAATGCTATTTTGGCAGGCAACGCTCTTGCTACTCACGACTTGGAGGGGGCTCTTCTTGGAACTGCTCTTGGTCAAGACATCAAGACGCAGATGCCTCATATTAATGGACACTATAACCACATTGATGCCATCAACCTAATAAATAGGTATGGCTCTATCCCAAAATTTATTGAGGAGGAGCATATCGACAACGGTATAATGTACACTTGTGTAAAAAATGACGTTCCTTTTGTGTTAAATGGCTCAATTAGAGATGATGGCCCATTGCCAGAAGTCTATGAGCATACTTACGAAGGTCAAGACGCTATTCGTTCTCATGTGAGAAAAGCGACTACTGTTATTGGAATGGCAACGGTGCTTCACACAATCGCGGCTGGAAATATGACTCCAACATACAGGGTTTTGGCAGACGGAACTATTAGGCCAGTATATTTCTATATGGTTGACACTTCTGAGTTTGCAGCAAACAAGTTGGGTGACAGAGGAAGTCTATCAGCCAAAGGTATAGTAACAAATGTTCAGGACTTTATGACAAATGTCTGCAAAGGACTTGGACTATAACCACAAATAATAAGAGCCTCCTTATGAGTAATCAAGGGAGGTTTTTTTATAGTCAAAATACATTTATTGGGAGCGAAATAGTATAGAAATTACATTT
>JAVXAG010000067.1:0-10323 GCA_036660615.1 Anaerovoracaceae bacterium | reverse complement strand
ATTTTGGCAAAGGTATTAAAAAGGCCACAAGACAAAATCGCTAACTAATTTTAACCATATAAATTTATAAATACACAAATCCTATTCAACTGTGGGGGTAGATAAAATTTCTACTCCCATTTTAATTGAAAAAAATCATTAGAAATGACTCTAAAACTGATAGCGAAAACAGTAAAACCCGCTAATTCTTCCAGGAAAAAAATAATTTCCTGATTTGCTCACAGAATCGATCAAAAAGACGCGCCAGTGAGCAGATCCAATATTTATTTTTTTCGGGGCTTAATTACAGCGATAAGTGATAATGATTCTCATTATCATATGTGAGTCGCAATATTTTATTGAATATTCGCAATTTATTGACAAAATAAGTATAGTATACTATACTTAGGTAACTTAGAGAGGGCGGATAAAGGCAATTTAAAACGCCTTTAAATAATTATGATAATTAACAAGGATTTTATCTTTAACACTTTAGTTATTTTAATTCAATGGATCTACCTTTGGATAGGATATCAAATAATGTTTGATGATAGAACTTATTTAATACAGATTTTAAATGTCTTTTTGCTAGTAACATATCTTATAATAGATTTTGGGTATTTTAATAAAAAGCCAAATTATGGTGCACCGTTTCATCTTGTAGTTTTTTTAAACTTAATCATTTTATATAGTGTAATCAATATGGTCACAGCTTTTAGCTTTGAGTTAGTGTCACCAGAGAATATAGATATAATGATTTTAAAAACTCAAGAAATGATGAAATTAGTATATGCACTTCTGGCGTATCGTGGGTCATTTGTTGGATTTTCACTAGGTTTATATACTTACAACAAATGCAAAGGGGATTAACAATCAAAAAAAACACCAGTGAAGCTGGTGTCTTTTGCGAATTAATTTATTTAACTGGTGAAAGTGCAAGTAGCTCTTTGTCTACGATTACGCCCTCTTTCATTATTTGTCTGCCATCTAGCCAAACTGTTGAGTTTAGGCAAATGCCATCTGTGTGGGATTTTGCATCTTGACCAACTGGTGGAGCATCTATTGGACTTACATATCCAATTCCCCATTCAGTACAGCCCCAAACTCTTTCGTCCTCAACCACATTACCTGTTAGCTTTGCACCAGGATTAAAACCATATGCGATATGAGCCATTTTGAACATACCTTCATCATCAAAAGATTTTAACCATTTTTCATATTCCTTGGCTTCAGGGCCACCTTCTATCTTTGTTACAATACTGTTTTCAACTGTAAGTACAATAGGACTCGAAGGTACTTTTCCAAATGGAGGAGTAACAGTGCCATCAAATACGATTTTACCGTTAATAGTTCCAAAGCGAGGTACTACATTTAACTGACCAGTTAACATATGCATTCCTGGAATAGTTGCGTTGCCACAGTCGTTACAAACCAAATGATTAGGATCAAGCTCAAAGCTTACATCACAGCCAGCTGGAGTTGTTACCCTCATAGTCTTTGCTTTTTCGTGTTCTTCCGTTACCCTTGACATAAAAACTTGTAGTTGTGGAGTTTCCACTTTTCCTACAGTTCTAATTAGCAATTCAACAGAGAAGTCAACCAAACACATATATCTCATCTTCTTGTTTGCTTCGATAGACCTTTCAAAAGGAGTGGAGTAAAGCAACCATTGATGGTTGAATTCTATCCACACATCACAGCCAAGCAAAGCACCAGTCAAAGCCTCAAGTGGTAGATCTGGATCAGCAGCTTTACCAACGCCACCTGGAGTTGGGATAGTAATTACCATTGGAATCGCTCCGACTGCATAAGCACTGGCAGCAACTGCATCAACCAAAGTCATATCAGACATTGTGTCAGCAGTGATAATAACAGTTTCACCCTTTTTTACTGCAAAAATTTCCTTTATAAGTTTATCGGCAGCATGTTGTAATTCAAATTTTAACATTTTATCACCTCGTGTTTTATTATAATAATCTTCTAGCTACATTATATTTTTTTAGAAGAAATATTGCTTTGTAATTTATATAAATTAAGGCAAGTAAATTTAAAATATTTACAATGATAAGAAAAGGATATTTTATTATAATTAGGTATAAAATGAGGAGGAGTTTAAGTACGATGATTAAAACTTTTATAGATAATAATAAAGACAATATGATACAAGACGTTATTGAGTTAATAAATATACCTACTGTGTTTGATAAGAACCCATGCCAGGGAGGACCTTTTGGACAGAATGTGAAAATAGGATTGGAAAAAGTTCTCAAAATGGCAGAAGATATGGGAATGGAAGCAAAGAATATTGATGGCTATGCAGGGGAAATTACCATAGGCAAAGGTGACTATGTTGTGGGAATCCTTGGACATATTGACGTGGTTGAAGGTGGAGAAGACTGGCTGACAGATCCTTTTGTTGGTGAAGTAAAAGACAACAAAATTTATGGACGAGGTTCGACAGATGACAAAGGGCCAATTATTAGTTGCTTATATGCAATGAAATATCTTCTTGATAACGACAAAATACCAGATAAGGCTTCTATTAGAATGATAGTTGGAACCAATGAAGAAGAAGATTGGAAGGGCATAGAATACTATGTAGAAAACACCAAAATTCTTCCAAACGTATCCATAGTACCTGATGGATATTTTCCGTTGATTTTTTGTGAAAAGGGATTGATTGACTTTGATATGAGAAAACCCATAAAGGTCAACAATGATGCGCCAGTAAAGATACTTGAACTAAAAGGTGGCACAGGAAGAAATATTGTTGCGGCAAAAGCTTCATGCAAAATAGAAACTACAGAACCACTGGCGAACAAAATATTTGCCAGACTTAGAAAGCAAGATAACATTAAGGCAGACTTACAGGGAAATATTGTGCAGGTTGTTGCTGAAGGAAAGGCGACCCATGCCATGTCGCCGGAGAAGGGAATCAATGGAATTAGCATCATTATGAAGGCGCTTGGTGAAATTGAAGAACCTTTTTCACATGAAGAATTGATTGACACATACAATAGATATATTGGAATGACCTACAATGGGGAAAATTTCGGCTGTGACTTTTCTGACGAAGTATCAGGAAGACTTACGATGAATGTTGGAGTTGTAAGATTTGAAGGGGATATGGCAGTTTTGGAATCAAACCTAAGATATCCTGCATCTATGGAGCTTGACACAGTAATGGCAGCAATGAACAAAACCATGGAAGAGGCGGGATTAGAATATGTTGAAAAGTCATATATTAAGCCGATTTGTATCGACAAAGATTCTGATTTGGTAAAAAAACTTATGACTTCTTACAGAAAAACAACGGGAGATATGGAACATGAACCTTTTGCAATAGGCGGGGCAACTTACGCAAGGGCAATACCTAATGCGGTAGCCTTTGGCCCGTTATTTCCGGACGAAGAGGAATTGGCTCATGAAGCAAATGAGTTTTTGGCAATAGACAGTTTAGTGAAAATGACAGAAATATATGGAGACTGTCTGGAACTATTAATGAAATAAATTTAAATCTTTAAAAAAGGCTTTCGGGCCTTTTTCCTTTTGAAAAACACAGTAAAAAATGTTATGATGGATATAACCTTTTAATAACCATTTCTAAAGCTTAAGAAAAGAGAGTATTATGGATATAAAATTTGGACGTTATAGACATTATAAGGGGAACGAGTATGAAGTGTTGTATATGGCGACACATTCTGAGACGCTTGAACCCATGGTGGTTTACAAAGCACTTTACGGTACTGCGGGGATATGGGTTAGGCCTGCATCGATGTGGAATGAAAACGTAGAGTGGCATGGCAGAAAAATGAAGAGGTTCGAGTACATTGGTGATGATACTGCAATCAAAGTAGAAGAAATTGACGACTACCTAAAACTTGCGCCGTTGTTCAAAGAAAGTGGTCTTGAAGTAAAAGTGGAAGGGCCAGCGCCAGAACATCTTGTCACATGCTGGAAAGCTGAGGACGAGTACGGGGTTCTAATCGGCGGAGTGTCGGTGGAAAACAAAGTGGGCGTTTACACAATAGGTGATATTGCAGTAAGCCAACGATATCGTGAAAAACGTGTAGGTGAAAAGCTATTGATAACAGCAATGAGCAAAATAAAAGAACTTGGTGGAACGGAAATATATATTGTAGCCAAAGCACCAAAATTCTTTGAAAAATATGGATTTGGATATATTACAAGAGAAGAAGCACCTGATTTTACAAACTGCTTAAAATGTGAACAGTTTCAAGTTAGCTGTTTTCCGGAACTAATGAAATTCAAAGGACTATAAAGGTGGTGTCGATTATGGACATAAAACAGATTAAAGAACTCTTATTATTAGGAGAAAAAGTAAATACAGAGTGCAAAGAGGCAAAGAATAGTATGCCTAGATCTGCTTATGAAACTTATTCTGCCTTTGCAAATACAGATGGCGGTTACATTATCTTAGGAGTTGAAGAAAACAAGTCTACGCGACGCCCAGAAGATAGATTTATAATACGTGGAGTACAACAAGCTGAGAAAACAATCGAGGATTTTTGGAATACAATAAACAGTAAAAAAGTCAATGTGAATATATTGATTGATGATGATGTATATATTGTTAAGGATGGCGATAAAAAAATAATCGTTATTGAAGTCCCAAGGGCGGACTATAAATTGAGGCCAGTATATATTGGTGAAAATCCATTAAAGGGGACATTAAAGAGAAATAACGAAGGAGATTATCATTGCTCAGAAGATGAAGTAAGGGCTATGATTCGAGATCAGAATCCTGATGGCAATGATGGGCTAGTTCTGGAACATTATACAATGGAAGATATTGACGTTGAGACTCTTATTCATTACAGAAAACTTTTCCAAAATATAAATCCTGAGCACATATGGAACAGTCAAAGTGATAAGGAGTTTTTGGAATCCCTAGGAGGATATCGCATAGATAGAAGAAAAGCCAAAGAAGGATTGACTTTGGCGGGGCTTATGATGTTCGGAAAAGGGCTTGCTATTCGTGATGAATTCGATAATATATTTATGGATTATCGTGATGAAAATAATGCCACAATGGATATTCGGTGGAATGATAGAGTAACTTATGACGGAACCTGGGAAAACAATTTGTTTAATTTCTTTGCCAAAGTAATCCCTAAACTTACATCTGATTTGAAAAAGCCATTTAAGCTAGAAGGAATACAGAGAATCGACGATACTGCTGTACACAAGGCTGTGCGTGAGGCTTTTGTAAATATGATTATACATGCAGATTATTTGCTTGAAGGGACTATTAAAGTCATTAAAATTTCAAATGGATTTACCTTTACAAATCCTGGTATTTTGAAATTACCAAAAGAAGAAATTTATAAAGGTGGAAATTCAAAACCTAGAAACTCTAGAATGCAGACAATGTTACGAATGGTAGGATATGGGGATAACGCTGGATCGGGATTTCCATCTATTGTATCAACGTGGGCTGAAGAGGGATGGGAAACACCAAAATTGGTTGAAGATACTGTTTTAAATCAGGTAACGTTGACGTTGATAATGGAATCTGCAACTAAATATAAAACAGAAACTTCACAGTTTACCGTTAATGACAAAAGAAACATCTATCATGGTCATAGTGACCAAGATGTGACCAAGATTATAATTAGCTTTTGTAGTACACCACACTCAGCAAAAGAAATAATGGAAAAGATTAAAATAGAGGATAGAAGTTATTTTAGGAGACACTATTTGGAGCCTATGATAAAAGAAGAAATGCTTAAAATGACCATTCCAGACAAGCCAAAGAGTGGAAATCAAAAATACTATTCTGAATAAAACGAGGAGAAGAAACAAATGAAAAAAGAAAAATTATTATTTATCGATACTTGTATAAGTACGCACGATTCCAGAACCAAAAGGCTGTGTGACACATATTTAGAAGAATTTACAAAAAGACATGACGTTGATATAGAGGTTTTGCAACTGAGAGACAATATTGTTACGCCACTTACAACAGAAGCTATAATTGAAAGAGACGGGTATGCCGAACAAAAGGATTTTGATCACTCTATGTTTGACATGGCAAAGCAATTCAAAGAAGCTGACTATATTGTTATAGGAGCGCCATATTGGGATTTATCTTTTCCTTCGATTCTAAAAGTATATGTAGAAAACATAGTTGTTGCAGATTTGACATTTGTTGCCACAGCATCAGGGTTTGTTGGTATATGTAACGGAAAACTTTTGACATATATAACTACTGCCGGTGGCTTTATTGCTGATAAGAACTTGGGGTATGACTATTTCGTAGGAATGGCAGAAATGCTAGGCGTAAAGGAAACTCAATTCTTTGGAGCAGAAGGTCTGGATATTGATGGAATTAATGTAGAGGAAGTCATGACAGAAGCCATTGATGAAATAAGAGAGAAAACTAAATAGTGAAATGCATGAGCTTTGTTTAGTTATTAAAACAAAAAAACTAAATTGTTTTTGTAAAAAAACACAAAAAAGCTGTTGACAACTTATCACAGAAGGTGTATTATCCTATTATAACTTAAAACAAACCAAAGACATTGACGGAGACAGTAATTTTATACCGAACAGTATGAGCGAATTGGGGACGGTGAGAGCCCAAGACTTATTAGATGTAATTTGAAAATCACTCCTGAGTTGCAACGCTGAATTTATCAGTAGGTGTTGACGGGCCTTCCCCGTTATAGGAAGAACATATGATAGTATGTTGTAGCAGGTGGTATAGCGTAGATTTTATCTCCGTCCTGATGCAGGGCGGATTTTTTAATTAGGAGGAATATATAATGAATAATACAGTGGAAATCAGATGGCATGGCAGAGGTGGTCAAGGAGCAAAGACAGCTTGTTTGTTATTAGCAGACGTAGCCTTTAATTCAGGGAAACAAGTACAAGGATTCCCAGAATACGGTCCAGAGAGAATGGGCGCACCGATAACTGCATATAACAGAATTTCAGACACAGAAAACAGAATTCATTCTAACATATACAATCCGGATTTTGTAGTTGTAGTAGATGAAACATTGCTAAATACTGTAGATGTTACAGCAGGTCTAAAAGAAAATGGTGCAATAATCGTCAATAGCAAAAAAGATCCATCAGAAGTTAGAAAACTTTTGGGTGGATATAAAGGGAGAGTTTGCACAGTAGATGCAGCTAAGATTTCTAAAGAAACCTTGGGAAAGAATTTCCCTAACACTCCAATGCTTGCAGCTGCAGTCAAAGTCAGCAAAGTTATAGAAAATGAAAAATTTCTAAGAGATATGGAAACCTCATTCGGTCATAAATTTGCATCCAAACCAAATGTAATAGAAGGAAATATGAGAGCATTAAAAATATCAATGGAGGAAGTCAAGGTAGGATAATGAAATTAGCTAGAGATATAAACGAACAGAGTCCATGGCAGGAGTTGACTACTGGAGCAGAAATATATGAGCCTGCCACATCAAAATCGGTAAATACAGGAGAATGGCGTGTTTTGACGCCATTCTTTGATGAAGATAAATGCAAACATTGTATGCTTTGCGTGCCATTTTGCCCAGATGGTTCTATTCAGGTAAAAGATGGTAAAAGACAAGAAACAGATTTGTTTCATTGTAAAGGATGTGGAATTTGTGCAAAGGTTTGTCCGTTTTCTGCAATAACTATGGGCAAGGAGGAAATACTCTAATGGCAAAAAAAGATAGAATGTCTGGCAACGAGGCAGTAGCATATGCTATGAAACAAATAAATCCCGATGTTATGGGAGCATTTCCAATTACTCCGTCCACAGAAATACCCCAGTATTTTGCACAGTACATTGCAGATGGAGAAGTTGACACAGAATTCGTCGCAGTTGAATCGGAACACTCTGCTATGTCAACTTGCATTGGAGCATGTGCAGCAGGGGCGAGAGCCATTACAGCGACCTCCTCAGCAGGGCTAGCCTTTATGTGGGAGTTGCTATATGTAGCAGCATCAAGCCGTCTGCCAATCACTATGGCGGTGGTAAATAGAGCCTTGACAGGGCCAATAAATATAAACAACGATCACTCCGACTCAATGGGGTGCAGAGATACAGGCTGGATTCAAATTTATTCTGAGACAAACCAAGAGGTGTATGACAATTATGTTCAGGCCATGCCAATTGGTGAAGCCCTTAGACTTCCAATTATGATTTGCCAAGATGGTTTTATCACAAGTCATGCTGTGGAAAATATAGAACTTTTGGAAGACGATGATGTTAAAAAATTTGTCGGTGAGTACAATCCAGAAAACTATTTGCTAAAAAAGGAAAATCCCCTTGCAGTAGGGCCATATGGAATATCTGCATATTATATGGAAATTAAGAAGGCGCAAGCTGAGGCAATGAAGTCGGCAAAAGATCAAATTTTAAAGGTTGCCGAAGAATATGAAAAGATTTCAGGCAGGAAATATGGCTTGTTTGAAGAATATAGAATGGAAGATGCAGAAGTTGCTGTTGTGGTAATTGGCTCATCTGCTGGCACTGGTAAAAGTGCTGTGGATTCTATAAGGGATCAAGGCAAAAAAGTAGGTCTAATCAAACTAAGAGTATTTAGACCATTTCCTTTTGACGAGTTGAAAGAAGCGCTGTCTGGCATTAAGGTAGTTGGTGTAATGGATAAATGCGAAGGTTTTTCCGCTTGTGGAGGCCCTGTATTTGCTGAAACCAGATCAGCACTTTATGATGCACCCAATAAACCACTGATGATAAATTATGTGTACGGACTTGGTGGCCGAGATGTAACAGTGGATACTTTTTATACGATTTTCAGTGAACTATTTGACATTATGAAGACGAAAGATGTTGGAGAAGTTTATAGACATATTGGCGTTAGAGATTTGGAGGACTAGAAGCAATGAGTTATAGCTTAAAGAAAGAAGTTGAAAAAAAAGACAGATTGGCACCGGGGCATAGACTATGTGCGGGCTGTGGAGCTGGAGTTGCAGTTCAAGGAGTTCTTAGGGCACTTGACGAAGGCGATAAAGCAGTAATATCAAACGCTACTAGTTGTCTTGAAGTATCTACATTTATGTATCCATATACTTCCTACGAGGACAGTTATATTCACAGTGCTTTTGAAAATGCTGCGGCTATGACTGGCGGTGTTGAAACTGCGTATAGAGTTCTCAAGAAAAAAGGTAAAATTGATGAAACATATAAGTTCATTTGTTTTGGTGGTGATGGCGGAACATATGACATAGGGTTCCAATCACTTTCTGGCGCACTTGAAAGAGGTCACGATTTTCTATATGTTTGTTACGACAATGAAGCATATATGAATACTGGTATACAAAGATCATCATCAACTCCAAGGTTTGCAGATGCAACTACAACACCTGTTGGCGCAAACAGTTATGGAAAGGTTCAAAACAAAAAGAATCTTACAGAAATAGTAGCGGCTCACAATGTTCCTTATGCAGCTCAAACTACACTGATAGGTGATTTCAAGGACTTGCACACAAAATCTCACAAAGCGATTTATACACAAGGGCCAACGTTTTTGAATGTTCTTGCTCCTTGTCCAAGAGGCTGGAAATATGAAATGGAAGATTTGGCAGAAATCTGTAATTTAGCTGTAGAAACCTGTGTATGGCCTCTATACGAAATAGAAAATGGAGTATGGAAATTAACTTACAAGCCAAAGAGCAAGCTTCCAGTAGAAAAGTTCCTTGAGAAGCAAGGAAGATTTAAGCATATGTTTAAAGAAGGCAATCAATGGATGTTAGAAGAATCTCAAAAATACGTAGATGAACAGTGGGCAAAGCTGTTGAAACGCTGCGAATGATACTGGGATGTTGTCAGGGCTGACGGTGGACGTTATCGAAAAATAATTTGAAAATTATTGAAAAGTGGATGAAATATCCAAAAAGTTGTATTGAAAGTAGTTCGAGTATAGCTGGACATTGGTTTCAGAGTAAAAATGTGGGAATAGTCCCCCAAAATGACTTTTAAACCTGCGAAAACCCGCTAAATTTTCCAGGAAAAAAATAATTTCTTGATTTGCTCACAGAATCGCTCAAAAAGACGTGCCAGTGAGCAGATTTCATTTGCGGGTTTGCAAATAACTGGAAAGTATGTCGGCATGTGACAAAATATACCAATATATGGGCATCAACTGTTGCAAATGCAACAGAATCAACTTGGCGGTTGAAGCCTTGGCTTGTAATTTTGACAATTAATGCCTTGAAACCCATTAATATCTGAAAATCTGCTCACTGAGCCACTATTTTTCTCGATTTCATGAGCAAATTCAGCATTTCTGTTTTATCGCCCCTTAATTACAGCCATAAGTGATAATGATTCTCATTATCAGTTTTGAACAGCTAAATTTTCCATTG
>JAVXAG010000066.1:0-10495 GCA_036660615.1 Anaerovoracaceae bacterium | reverse complement strand
AGCCCCTGCGTGTTCCTCCACGCCAACATCGTTATCCTTGACCACCACTGTTCCGCTTTCTTCGCTGATTTGCTTGTCGTTCTTACCGGCTATGGCGGTATACCGGTTGGTTTCGTGGAAATATTCAACACAAACTAGAGCAGACACCATCAAGACTATAGATGCTGCAATTGCCATAAATCTTCTCTGTTTTATTCGTTTCTTTGCCTTACTTTCCGTCACCCATTTTTCTAACTCCTCAACCGTCAGCTTATATTCTGGAGATGACTCCAAGCTCAAAACACGCTTTAGACGTTGTTCAACTTTTTCTTCATAATACGCGTCGCTGCGTTCTAGCACTCTCATCCTCTCCTCTCCTTTTCAATATTTTCTTTTCAAGCTTCTTAAGAGCCCTTGTTTCTATGGATTTGACTGTATTATAGTTTATGCCTAGCATTACTGCAATTTCAGTCAACTTAAATCCTAGCCCAAAACGCATCTTTATTATTTGAGGCGCTGGCTTTGTTAATTGATTTATCATCTCCAATAAGGCTTCATCACTAAATTCGCAATCTAAAGCAGTCGAAAATTCCCTGAATGAAAACACCTTCAAATCTTCAATTTCTGCTTTCTCCCAATCTTCAGCCGAATAATAACATTCATGTTTCCTTAGCAATTTATTCTTTCTCAAACAATGCATAGCCTTCCTTTTGACAATCGTAAATAACCATCCACGAATTCTAGTAATATCCTTTAGCGTGTCCAATTCATTATATGCCGCTATCATGGAATCCTGCACTACATCATTTCTATCATTTTCCTCAAGCCCATACAACGTTGCCATTTTTATTACTACGTCATACTCACTACACAATATTTCCTGATGCAGTTTAATCTCATCTTCGTTTTTCATATTACCATAGTTGCCTTTCTAATATTATTTACCCAGCCCTTGAACGTAAAACCTTACTATTTGTTCCATGCACTTTAATTGTTCCTCATTGCAACCTTTCAATGGTTCAAAAATATAATCCTTTGCCCTTTCATTTTCATCTACACCCACAGCATCAGTTATTTCTCCTGCCAAAATAAAATCCGTCGAAATTCCTAGAATTTGTTTTAATAAATACAGTTTTTTAATTGAAATACCTTTTTCGCCATATTCAATATCCGCAATAAACTTGCTTGATACTCCCAATTGACCAGCCAATTCTTCTCTGGACATTCCCAAAAATTCTCTCTGATTTCTGATTCGTTTTCCCATTTCTATTGGGTCTAATACCCTTAGTTCTATCTCTTTCATTTCGTTATTTCCTCCGTGTGCTAGTAGCTGCCACCGAATTCGGCATACTCCTATAGTTTAATGAAAAAGAAATAAATTGAAACCAACCACAAGTTACACTATATGCAACTATTGGTGGAAAGTTTTCTGTTTTTAATAATTATTTACTTATTTTGAGAAAAATGCAACTTTTTTCGCGCTATTTTGCACTTTATAATGAACCCTAATTTAGGGAATAATTATTATGTATGGAGGAAGAAACAATGGATCTAGTCACCCAAGCCCAGATTGCAAAAAATCTTAAAGAACTTAGGGGCGCATTTAATTACACACAGGAATATATTGCCGAGATTATTCACATTAGCCGATCTACCTATGCACTATACGAAACTGGGAGAAAAGTCCCGAACACCGATTTATTATTGGATTTATGCGATTTATATCACATATCTATGGATATGATTATTCACTTAGATTGGGACTCTTTTGATACCTATCTAAATGTCAGCGTTTTATGTAAAACTGAAGCTGAAAGGCTTCTGGTCCTTTTTCAAGAAATGTCACCTTTTGCAAAAGGTTGCCTTATGGAACGTGCAGAAACACTATTAGAAAGAGATTCCATCTTTAATAGAGATGCCCTTACTAGAAAACCAAAGGCTTCTTGTGGTTAGCCACCTACAAAATTTGCCTTAAAAAATAGCTATAAATTATCCTTTAGAACACCACGATGAATACAGTAGTCGTGGCTGTTTTATTTTCCAATCCTAAAAGGGAGATACTAATCATTTTTTCGATTACTATCTCCCTTTTTTATGCGTTTAAACACCGTTAAGTGCAAATTAGTTTGAATACAAGTTAGTCGTCATATATTCTGGATCACAGGTCACATCTATGCCTAGTGACCTTAGGGTTTGCTCGTCTCTATCACTTAAAATAGCTGTGCAGTGAGCTTTGCATCCACGAAGGCAAGGCAATTTCCCTGCGGCTGTTTCTGCCGATGGATTTGTTGCGCCAGAAATAGTCAATGCCATTAGAATTTCTTCACAGTTCAAGCTTGTCCTGTCTGACTCAAGCGTATTTGTCTTTAGAGTTTGTATAGTTTCAAGAACCTGAGGCGAAATCAGATGAATGTCATCTGCGATGCCTGATAATTTTTTGATTGCATTAAGAACCACTGCGGCCGCGGCAACCATTCGTCTTGAGCTTCTACCAGTAATTATACTTCCATCTGGCATTTCCATTGCAGTCACTACTACATTTTCATACCTTTGGTCACATTCTCTCTTTTTCTCAGCATATTCTCTTGCGGGCTGAACCACCTTCCTGTCTAGAACATCTTTCCCAACTTCTTTCATAAGAAGTTTTGCTCTTTCCAAAGAAGTCTCGGAAATCTTGCCTTTTTTGTAGTCACACTCAGCGATTATATATCTTCTGATAATTTCCTGACAAGCAGCTTCCTTACATAGCTCATCATCAAATATGCTAAAACCAACTCTGTTTACACCCATATCAGTAGGCGATTTATATTCTGATTCTTCCCCTGTAATCTTCTCTATTATTCTTTTTACTACAGGAAAAACTTCAATATCTCTGTTATAGTT
The DNA here is from genome assembly GCA_036660615.1 of Anaerovoracaceae bacterium. Lineage (GTDB taxonomy): Bacteria > Bacillota > Clostridia > Peptostreptococcales > Anaerovoracaceae > JAVXAG01. The sequence goes on along the minus strand of JAVXAG010000066.1, from coordinate 7,633 downwards.
TACAGCCATTTGGTTGTAGTATTCTAGGTGGAACGAATCTATTAAGTTGACGTCTTTTAGGTCGGCAGTAGCCGCTTCATAAGCAATATTTACAGGGTGTTTTAGTGGCAAATTCCAGATTGGAAAAGTCTCAAACTTTGCATATCTAACCTTTTTGCCTAAGCGATAATCGTGATAAAGTTGCGACAGACAAGTTGCAAGTTTTCCACTGCCTCCACCTGGACCAGTTATAACAACAAGTGGTTTTGTCACTTCAATATATGGGTTTGCACCATAGCCTTCATCGCTTACAATAGTCTCCACATCAGTAGGATATCCTTTTGTAAAGTAGTGTTTATATGTCTTTATCCCTCGGCGTTCAAGTTTATTGATAAACATATTTACCGACGGCGCATCTTCGTATCTAGTCACTACCACACTGTTTATTGCTAGGTCGTATTTTCTAAACATATCGATAAGCCTTAGGACTTCAAGATCATAAGTTATACCAAAGTCGTGGCGTGTCTTGCTGGTAGTTATGTCACCTGAATAAATACAAATTATTATTTCTGCTTGGTCTTTCATCTTTTGCAGAAGCTTAATCTTTGCATTTTCATCAAATCCCGGCAAAACTCTCATGGCATGTTTGTCATGAACAAGCTTTCCTCCAAACTCCAAGTACAGCCTTTCGCTGTTCCCACTATTGATTCTTTCAATGATGTATTTCGATTGTTCTTCAATATACTTCTGTGCGTCAAACCCTATCTTCATTATTTCCTCCATAAACTATTTTTCTCTTACAAATACAACATTACTGCGAATATCACCGAAGTCACAACCATTGCAACACACAATACGAGTGCGATGATTCTTACGGTTTTTTTATCCATCATAGCCTGTTCCTCCATTAATCCCTAGTTATTATTACATAACTTTTATGTTGAGTCTATTTCTACCTTCAGCCATTCCGCTTAAGCTGACATGGTAGTCAATATTTATTTCTCCAACGCCCTCTTCAGAAAGGTTGTTTTCAACACTATTAGTCAAAACTTCCATATACATATCTCCATATGGTGTTTTATACTGACTGGTAAATCTTTTGCCTTTTTCAAATATCATCTCTGTGCCAAATCCTACATTTTCACCAATTCTTTTCATTCTAATACAATTTCCAGTAAGTTTCAGCGTAGTCTTGCAACCTGGAAATCCAGAAAACTCGCTTTCGTCATATACCAAGTATGTAGACTCTCCTTTTTCATAAAGTTTTCCTTCAGTAATAAATTCCATCTGTTGTTCTTCTTCGTCACCAGTAAATTGGTTACCTATTATCTTTAACATTATCTCTTTCATTTCCATTTTCACCATCCTTTTGATTTATTCTACAGCGATGCCAAGATTCTCTCTAGATGTTCTTTGTCAAACTTATATTTTTTCTCACAAAACTGACAAGTCAATTCTGCTTGACCATCTTCCTCTATTATTTCTTTTAAATCGTTTTTTCCAATAGTCATGACAACTTTTTCAAGTCGTTCTTCTGAACAGTCGCATTTCCAATTTATCTCTTTTGTCCCCATCTTTTCAGGTTTATAATCTTCGGGTACTTCTCCAAAGATAGTATTCATCAAGTCGTCCATAATGCCATTATCTGTCTTACCTGCTGATCTAACCATCACTTCTTCTATTATAGAAGTAAGAGGTGGCATTTTGTCCAGCATAACTTCAAGAGCATCTATGGATTCTGGCAACGCATCTGGCAACATCTGAATAATCATGCCCCCAGCGCATAGTACTGAATAATCTCTGTCTATTTTTACACCTAGTGCAATTGACGTATTTTGTTGCTCTGAAATAAAATAGTACGCCGTAAGGTCATCAGCTATCTCTCCAGATACTAGGGCAATTCTACCCACATAAGGTTCTTTTAGTCCTAAGTCCTTTATTACAGTAAGTTCGCCAATTCCAAGAGAACCGCCAACGTCTAACTTCCCGTTAGGTTTTAGTGGAAGTTCTACATTTGGATTTGCGATATATCCTTTTACTTCTCCCTGTCCATTGGCTGTAGCAAGTATTTGTTGTGCCTCTCCATCGCCCTTGAACTGTACCGTTAATTTATCCGATTTATTTTTTAGAAGCAAACCCATAAGTCCTGCTCCTGTTAACACTCTACCAAGGCCTGCTGTTGCAAGTGGTGTAGTTTGGTGTATTATTCTAGCCTCTTCTACCAAATCTGTAGTTATGGCAAGATACACTCTATATGATTTGCTTTTATCTATTGCTGTTATTACTTTGTTCATGATTTTCTCCTCTAAAAGTTTATTTTACCATATTTTTTACAATATTAACACAGAAAAACCACATTTGCATTGTATAATTTGGTCATACTAAAAAAAAGGTTTATATATCCGTAGAAAGAAGGGATAGTTAATGGATAATAATAAGAACAATGAATATGAAGGAGACAATTTTGTAATGGTAACTCCTGAACCAAAACCCGATGATTCCCAACCCGCTGCTGAGGAAAATGCACATCAAGATAATGCATACCACCAAAATGCATACCAAGGAAATGCATACCACCAAAATGCATATCAGGGAAATGCATACCAAGGGCAATTTCAATCAGGGGGAACTCAGGGGAAAACCCATGGAGTAAAAAGTAATTTTGTTACAAAGAAAGTTTTTGTAGCAACTTTGATTTTATGTATGTTTTTTTCTACAGCTCTGGGTTTTGGAGGATATGCCTTAGCCTCAAATCTAGGTGTAGGCACTGTAAGGGACACAAAAAACATCACTGCTACAAATTATAATATATCGAAATCCACAGGAAGTGAACTATCGATTCAGGAAATAGTCGCTAAAAATGAAAACTCCGTCGTAGAAATTCGAACTGAGTCTGTCGCAAACGACATTTGGGCACAACAATATATCACTGAGGGTGCAGGAAGTGGCGTAGTTATGGCTTCCAACGGTTACATCATCACAAACAATCACGTTATTGAAGGTGCAAATAAAATAACTGTTACTATGCACAACGGTAATGTTTACAAAGCAAAATTAGTGGGAACTGATCCGCTAACAGATATTGCTGTTATAAAAGTAAATGCAAACGGTTTGACTCCTATAACTTACGGGCAAAGTTCCAAGCTTGCAGTCGGCGATTTAGCTGTCGCAATAGGTAACCCTCTCGGTCAACTGGGTGGTTCTGCTACTGCCGGAATAATAAGTGCTTTAGACAGGGACTTGACTCTTGACGGCAAGAAAATGACATTATTGCAGACTGATGCCTCAATCAATCCGGGGAACTCTGGTGGAGGATTGTTCAATCAATATGGACAATTAATCGGTATAGTTGTGGCTAAGTCTTCTGGTTCTGATGTTGAGGGTTTGGGCTTTGCAATCCCGTCTGAAAGAGTCGCAAAAGTAGCCGCTTCTCTAGCAAAAGATGGTCATGTCTCAGGTAGACCTGCAATCGGAATAACCATTCAAGACTTATCTTCCGCACAAGATGCAATGCAATTTGGATATAAAATGACTGGAGTTTATATCGCCAAAGTAACCAGTAAAAATGCAAAGAATGCCGGCCTACAAGCGGGGGATATGCTGTATTATTTAGAAGATACTCAAATAGACAGTTCCGCAACATTCTTAGCCGAGGTGCAAAAACACAAAGTTGGTGAAACTGTTAAGCTAATTGTAATTCGAGACAACAAAACCATCGAGGTCAAGGTCAAACTATCAGAAGCAAAAAATTAATATAGCTGTCTGATTTTATATAATCAAAAAGCTTCTTATTGAAATCTATTAAGATTATCATAGGAAGCTTTTTTTATTGATTAAAATGTCTTGATTATACTTTACTTGGAAGATTTTTTTATCTGTACCATCAGTTGTGTTATTAATTCAAATCTTTCTTCAACGCTAGGTATCAAAAGAAATTCTTTCTTTGTATGTGGGAACCCACCACTAGGGCCACAACCGTCAATAATAGGCAAACCCAAATGGGCGATTCTATTTGCGTCAGATATTCCACCAGCTTTTACATACTCAATTGGTCTACCCATTGCTTTTCCTGCCTCGTTCATTATTTTCATAAGCTTCTTAGTCTCATCATTTATTACAAATGGTCTATAATGGCTTATTTCGGTAATCTTGGCAGTTGTTCCGTCAACATAATGCTTTGCTTTCATCTCTCCAATTTTCTTTTGAACTCTCAGAAATTCTTTGTAATCTGTGTATCTAACTTCTATCATTGCCATGGCTTTATCCGCTATAACATTTAAGGCAATTCCGCCTTCAATAATTCCTACGTTAATAGAAGTCCCTTTTGCATAGTTCTTTTGTTTATCCAACGTTACAATCCAGTTTCCAAGTTCCACTATGGCACTAGCTCCAAGTTGTGGCGCAGCACCTGCGTGTGAAGGTATTCCAGTTATATCTAATTTATATTTTATTATGCCTTTTCTTTCGTTTACAAACTCACCTTGTTTTCTCGCTGCCTCAAAAACAAAGCATCTCTTTGACTTGCTTCCCAGATCCACAAGCTGACCTTTGGTATCTGGTGATCCGATTTCCTCGTCGCTGTTTAGCCCTACACAAATGGAAATATTGGGAGCGGCTTTCTTTAAGTATTCGCAAATATATGTAATAAGCAAATCTGCACCCTTCATATCCACTGTCCCAGGTCCATAAGCTTTATCTTCAATTATATGAAAATGCCTGTCAGCGTCTTTATCCTCTGGGGATACTGTATCCATATGCCCAATCAAAAGAAAATCGTATTTTTCTCCTTCTGCCAATTCCTTATTTGTGGCTATTAGCATCGGCCTTTCTAGACGCCCAAAATATTTCGTCTCCGTTGTGTAACCTATTTCTTTAAATTTATTTGTAAAGAAATCTGCTACTTTGCAGTTGTCCTTTATGTCGTAAGTTCTACTATCGATATTAATCAAGCTTTCTAACTCTTTTAGATATTTGTCCAGATCCAACTTTTCCATTTTCTACACCATCATTTCGTTTACATTTTCGCACAATTTCCTTGTGTCTTGCTCCTATTATGCCATTATCGACACAAAACTGCAAGTTTTCCTGATATTCTTAGAAACTTTTTCTTCCTCCACCACTAAAAAAGAAGCCCCGCAGCAACGGTATTTTCTCCGTAACTGCGACAGCCTCTAACATTTTCGCTATTTTCTTTCGTATTTTTTTACAATTTCAGCCACTTTGGATTTTAGGACTATCCCTTCTTGTTTTGTAACATTTAACTGATCTTTATATATATGGTCCTTGGCATCAATCAGACATAACGGCGGGAATAAAACGCACCACCAGTTTTGGCCCTTGCCTTCTCCAATGACTACATTAAGGGCTTCGTAATTCCCCGGTGGAAACAACATATCCCCATAGGTTTTTTCAGGAATAAAGGTGACTGATAACTTTGACCTTGTAGTGTAATCGTAACCATTGTCACGTATTATCTTCTCTGCCAAAGTATCAATTTCACCTATATTTTTATTAATATATGCTCTCGTAAGTTCTATGGTGTCTGTCTTTGCTTCGCCATTTTTTCTAATAGCTACTAGTGTTTCATCTGCCAAGTCCTGCTCGACTTTCGCCAAAATTCCATCTCTCACTATTAATTTTAACTTTTGATCTTGTGCAGTATCGCTGTTAGCAATTACATGAAATCTTACGACTTCCGGGTGTTCATTAGGGATATGATTTATGTAAATATTACATATTATCCATAACACCCCTGCAAATAATAGGCAAATCAAAATTTCTGTCTGTGTTCTATTTAGTCTTTTCATCCGTTCAATCCTTTCAAGTCTTTAAACAGATTATTGACCTTTTTGAAAGAATTATACAAATGGCTTTCTATTTTACTATTAATATTTTTGTGCCTGCCTCAAGGTCGTCGTCCACTGAGTTGACATCTTTTATATTGTCCACTGTGGTCTTGAACCTCTTTGCTATGCTCCACAATGTGTCGTTTTCTTGGACAATACTCACTGCCATAGCCACGCACTTTTCCTCACGCTCCTTGATTTTAAATCCTGGGCCTTTTAGAATTTTGATATTTGTGTCTTTCATTATCTCTGCAAATACTGAAATAGTACAGTTAAACTCAATTTGTTTCCCGTTTATTTTATCTGCCCAAAAGTCTTTTATGTATATCTTTTTGCTGACTTTTTCGTCGCCTTTGGCTAGGGGCATTTCTGTAGTGCATCTAAAAGGAATCGCCTCGGTTAGGGTAAACAGATTGGGTTTTTCCCCATGTCCCTGACAAATTAGCTTGCCTTCAAGTTGCCCTTCAACTATGCATTTCCCCTGTTCCATATGTGTATCTGATTTTTTTATGTTGCCAAAGCAATAAACCACTTTTTCAAAACCCTCTGCATGGGCTGGAATATTGATTATTTCTCTAATTGAAGTATCTGAAAATCCATTTCCTACCAAGGTATTACATCTTATCTCCTCAAAGTCACAGCAAAACTCTTTTTCTTTGTGGTACCCATCTACGATCATTTCTTTTTCAATGTTTTTATAAAGTTCAACAGAAGTTTCAATGTCCCCGTTAATTTTAAATACTGGTCTGCCACCTTCGTCTTCACCGATACTGGTCGTAAGTCCCATATCCTTAAAAACAACTTTGCTTCCGCTCCAAGGCCCGCTTTGATTTATTGGTATAAACTGTGTAAATTCTGTCCTCCCCTGAAACTGAAATATCTCTTTGTTTTCTTCATCTTCCAACAGTTCTTCGCCAAAGTACAAAAGATTACAGTAAACAAATCCATTTACAACTATTTTATCTCCCGTAATCTGTTTATAGTTTTCTATTAACGTTATATTCTCTTTGATTATTTGTTCGGGTTTCCCAACAGTATCTTTGATTTGCAGTTCTTCGTCTATAGAAATAATATCTTTTTTTCTCAGTGCCATATCTGTAATTTCAATCTTCTCTTTTAAGGTTTCTATGCTTTCGTCCACTAGTTTTTCAAAAACATCTATTTGGGTATTTCCATATTGTCTACCCAGAATATTTACTACGATTTTGACTCTGAACTTTCTTTCATTAATAATCATATATTCTATTGCGCCAATACTTCCCTCTAATATGACTTCGTCTTTTTCTCCGCCAACTGTTTGCCACTGGGTTTTAAAAGGAATCTTTGTCTTTATGGAAATTATCTCTCCCTCTGAATTTTCTCCTTCGGGTATGTACACTGTCTGTAAGTTTATCTCCCCATTTTCTAAGCTGGACAGTCTTACTGTTCCATCCATCATAAGAATTTCTCTCATATCCATCTTTATATCCGGAACCAATACGTCTTCCTCAATTTCAACGACAGAAGCTTTAATGTCTGGGGAATTCGTAATTTTTATTGGAGAATATACTGCGTTTAACGCCTCTATACTAACAACAGGCTCCGGGATTTTTTCTATTGTTGTTTCCAGTACCTCCGCCTCAGGTTCTTTTGCCGGCTGCAGCGCATAGTCTGGAATTTCATTTTCGTATGTCATGGTTTTTTCTCCCTTCAACACTTAGACTTGGTATAGTCTATTCTTCAAAGGGGTAGGATATGCATTTTTCTTCCTATAAGTTCCATTATTCTATTTGCCAAGCAAAATCCAATTATGCCTTTGCAATTAATAT
>JAVXAG010000065.1:0-10677 GCA_036660615.1 Anaerovoracaceae bacterium | reverse complement strand
TTAGAACAATCCGGATATTTTCCCGAAATTGTCAACATCAATTCTTTCTGCAGCTGGAACTTTTGGAAGCCCAGGCATAGTCATAATATTTCCTGTCTTTGCTACGATAAATCCAGCACCGGCATCTACTTTTAGATCAGAAATTGTTATTTCAAAATCTCTAGGTGCGCCCAACAGTAACGGATTGTCAGAAAAGCTGAATTGAGTCTTTGCCATACAAATTGGCAAATCTCCAAATCCCAAATCTTCAAGTTGTTTTAGTTGTTTCTTTGCATTTGCATCATAAACTACTGCTCCTGCCCTGTATATCTTTGTGGCAATTGCCTCGATTTTTTCTTTGATTGGCATATCAAGAGGATATACAAACTTAAAGTCATTCTTGGTTTCACAAAGTCTAAGAACCTCTTCAGCAAGAGCAACTCCGCCTACTCCACCTTTGCCCCAAACTTGACTTAGAACTACGTTAACACCCAGCTCTTTGCATTTTTCTTCTACCAAATCCAACTCAGCTTTTGTGTCCGTTGGGAATTCGTTTATGGCAACAACAGCAGGAAGTCCAAAGTTCTTTGTAACATTCTCAACATGCTGCAATAAGTTAGGAAGCCCAGCTTCTAATGCAGTCAAATTTTCATTATTTAGATCTGCTTTTAAAACTCCTCCATGATATTTTAATGCTCTTACAGTAGCTACAATAACTACAGCTGATGGAGTAAGCCCTGCTTTACGGCATTTTATGTCAACGAATTTTTCTGCACCAAGGTCAGCAGCAAAACCTGCTTCAGTAACTACATAGTCGGCTAATTTTAACGCCATCTTAGTAGCCATTATTGAATTGCAACCATGAGCGATATTTGCGAAAGGCCCGCAATGGATAAATGCAGGTGTATGCTCAAGTGTCTGTACAAGATTTGGCTTTAAGGCATCTTTTAGCAATGCTGCCACTGCACCCTGAGCCTTTAGCTGTCCAACAGTAACTGGCTTGTCGTCAAAAGTATATCCAACTATACATCTTGCCACTCTGGCTTTTAGGTCATCTATATCTTTTGATAAACAAAGAATGGCCATTATTTCACTTGCAACAGTAATTTCAAAGCCATCTTCTCTAGGAACACCACTAGGTTTTCCACCAAGACCATCTATTATATGTCTTAGCTGTCTGTCATTCATGTCCACAGCTCTTTTCCAAGTTATCTTTCTTACATCGATACCAAGTTCATTTCCTTGTTGAATATGGTTATCCAACATTGCAGCGATTAAATTGTTTGCTGCGCCGATAGCATGGAAATCCCCTGTAAAGTGAAGATTAATATCTTCCATTGGTACTACCTGTGCATATCCGCCTCCGGCTGCTCCACCTTTTACACCAAATACTGGCCCAAGTGATGGCTCTCTCAATGCTGCAAATACTTTTTTATTCAAGTAATGTAATGCATCTGCCAAACCTACAGAAGTAGTTGTTTTTCCTTCACCGGCAGGTGTAGGGGAAATTGCAGTAACTAGAATCAATTTTCCATCAGGAGTTTCTGCCCTGTCTTTTAGAATATTATAATCAATCTTTGCTTTGTAATTACCATATTGTTCAACATACTTTTCTTCTATACCAGCCTTATCAGCAATCTCTCTAATATTTGCCATCTCTGTTTCTTGAGCAATTTGGATGTCAGTTTTTAATTCCATTTCAATTCTCCTTTTCATCATTTTTCATCTAAGTTTCTTAAAAATGTTTTTCGGTGAAGTGGTGTAATTCCATGTTCTTTGATTCCCTCATAGTGAAGTTTTGTCCCATAGCCTTTGTTGCTATCAAAGGAATAAAAAGGGTAATCCTTATGCAATTCTACCATATATGTATCTCTGGTTACTTTGGCAAGTATAGATGCCGCAGCAATTGATACACTCTTTGCATCACCTTTTATTATTGACGTTTGTGGTGTTTTTATAGTCTTAATAGTAATTGCGTCAAATAAAATATGTTGGATTTGACTGCCATTCTTTTCCATAAGCATTCTGTTTGCCTCATCTATTGCCATTGTCATAGCAACTTTTGTAGCCTCCAAAATGTTTATCTGGTCAATGATCTGATTATCCACTTGTCCAATACCATATGCAATTGCATTGTCTACTATATCCACATAAAGCTGCTGTCTCTTTTTCTCCGAAAGCTTCTTTGAATCATCTATACCTAGAATATCAAAGTCCTCCGGTAAAACTACAGCCGCTGCCACTACTGGCCCTGCCAAAGGTCCCCTACCGACCTCGTCGACTCCAGCAATATAATGTAGACCATCTAAATATAATGGTCTTTCATATGTTTTCATCTCTTCAAGCTTTATTTTCAAAAGCGATTCTCTTTCTTCTTTTTTCATAAAGCACCTACTCATACTCTCACGTTTTACTGGGATTTTCTACAGTTTTTCTAAAGTTATTTTACCAATTTTGCCGCTTCTGAACTCATCCAACAAAGCTTTTCCGCATCTCTCATAGTCAATTTTTTTACCAGGCAAAATAAATCCTCTTTTTAAAGCTATAGCTTCCATAGTTTCCAGTGGTGTTTCCGAGATTTGATCTATTTTATATCTCTCCAGTAACAATTTAGGGTATTCCCTCTGCAATACTGTAACTAGTTCAAGTGCCAAGGTTGCAATATCCAATATTTCATCTTTTATTGAACCGCAAAAGGCCAAATCAAGTCCTGCTTTGGGATCTTCGAACTTAGGCCAAAGAATTCCTGGTGTATCCAAAAGTTGCATGTTATTCTCCAAAGTAAGCCATTGTTTGCCCTTTGTAACTCCCGGTTTATCTCCAGTCTTTGTGCTTCTTTTTCCTGTCATTCGATTTATTAATGAAGACTTCCCAACATTGGGAACTCCCACTATCATCATTCTCAAGGGTTTTTGTCTAAGTTGCCCCTCGTTTTTTTCTGTTTTTAGCTTGTTCAAAAGCTTATAAAGTTGTGTAACTCCGCCTCCTGCCATACAGTTCATAGCCAAAACTATATTACCCTGTTGTTTAAAATAATCTGCCCAAATAGCATTAGAATTACTATCAGAAAGGTCGCTCTTATTTAGTATAATAACTCTTTTTTTATCTTTTATTATATCATCAATAATTGGATTTCTACTGGAAATTGGTATTCTAGCATCTATTACTTCTATAACCAGATCGACCATCTTTAGATTCTCTTGTATTAGCTCTCTGGTCTTTTTCATATGACCTGGATACCAGTTAATATTTTCTATCATGCCTGCTCCTTTCTTCTCCTCTATATCGCTTTACTAACAAAAAGGAGCCTCGCGGTACCGAATTATTCATTCGTTACTGCAACAGCCCCTCACATGCTTATTCTGCTACTTTAATTTTTGCAGCTTTACCAGTCCTACCACGCATATAATGTAGTTTTGCTCTTCTAACATCACCTTTTCTAATTACTTCGATTTTGTCGATTTTAGGTGAGTTTAATGGAAAGCTCTTTTCAACACCTACGCCAGAAGCAATTCTTCTAACCGTAAACATTTCTGCAACTCCACCATTTTGTTTTTTAAGAACAAATCCTTCAAATATCTGGATTCTTTCTCTGGTTCCTTCTTTAATTTTAATGTGTACCTTTACAGTGTCTCCAACATTAAAAGCAGGGATTTCTTTTTTCACATATTCTTGTGCAATTGAATCTAATACATTCATTGTCATTTCCTCCTTCCCTCCAAGACGTTCATGGCATTTTTCATACTCAGCGGACCGCCCGATATAACGAAAATAGTATAGCACAAATCAAGACAAGTTGCAAGCATTTTCTGGGCTTTTGGTAGTTTTTTTCCGGACATTTTCAAAAGTGATTGACACAATAATATTTCACGGGCTGCTGGGAGTTGTTACAAAATTGGCTTTATCAGTTTTGGCTGTAATCAAGCCCGAAAAAAATACTGGCAGTTTGGCTGCCAGCAGAATTACAATCCGTCATTATCCGTTGCGGACACATTGTATTACCACCCTAAATAATTATGCTCTCGGATGGGTTTTGTCATAAACATCTTTTATCCTGTTTTTTGTAACTGATAAATATATTTGCGTTGCTGAAATATCCTCATGTCCAAGAAGTTCTTGTAGTGATTTTAGATCAGCCCCATTTTGTATCATATGTACTGCGAATGAGTTTCTAAGTATTTGAGGCGTTATTTTATGTTCTAATCCTGCAGCCTTTCCATAACTTTTCAAGATTTTCCACAGACCTTGTCTAGTAAAAGGTTCTCCCATATAATTTACAAACAATGCAATATTTGGGTTATTACATTCTTTGCCTTTCATTAAAGTATCCCTACTATTAAATATATAATTTTCTAAGGCTTTTTTTGCAAAGCCACCCATTGGAACAATCCTTGCTTTCCCATGATCACTGTTGCAAGTTACAAATCCCATTCTGACATTTATGTCTTTTAATTTTGTTTCAACAATTTCCGTTACTCTTATACCCGTTGCATATAAGACTTCCAACAATGCCTTGTCTCTTATACCTTTTATAGTATCGTCAGGCATAGACAAAAGTTTGTCCACCTCTTCAATTGTCAAATACTCAAGTTCTTTTCTTTCTATTTTAGGAGATTTAATATCATTTGTTGGATTGTCAACAATAATCCTCTCCTTTTGCAAAAAACTATAATATGCACGAATAGATGCAAGTTTACGATTGACAGTTGATTTTGATTTGCCAAAGTTTTTTAATTGCAATAAATAAGCCACAACATCTGAATTTGTGATTTGCTCCATATTATCATTGCCACGTTCTTTTAAGAATAACTCAAAAGCTACAACATCCCTCTTGTATGCTGTAACCGTATTTGGAGCTGTCTTTTTCTCCATTATTAAATAATTCAAGAAATCTTCAATATGCATTTTCTTCCACTTCCACTTTCGTTTTCACTCTATATTAAGTATATATTAATCAAAATTTTTTTGCAACCAATACATGTACTATTCCCACCACTAATCGCATATATTTATGCATAACCAGTAAGGAGACTTTTTATGAACAGAAAGATAATTACAATAATCTCTTTTTTCCTTGTAATAGGTATTTGTACTGGCGTTTTTGTAGAAATCGTCATTAACCAAGGGGATAAATCCGTTGTTTTTCAAACACTATCAAATTTTTTTAGTATTAACAATCAAGAAGAAACATTCTTTTTTGAAACCCTATTTTCATACGTATTAAAAAACCTTACTCTTGTTGTTCTTCTAATGCTCAGTCCTATGCTAATAATAACTATACCCTTTTCTTTTCTAATAGTATTATTTAAAGGACTTTCTATTGGATTTTCTTCCGCTATGGTCTTTGACGCATTTGGACTTAAAGGTATTGGAATTGTTTTGTTGACCATCTTTCCACAGTGCGCCATACAGTTGCCAGTCTACTCATTTTTAGCTGCAACAGCATTGATGTTTTGGTTTACATTAACAAACAACATATTAAACAAGCGTCCAATTTTAAAAGACCGCAGAGAGTTCAAAAGATATTTTCAAACTTTTGCATTTGGCTTTATCCTTATAGTTATTTCAAATATTTTTGAAGTTTCCCTTCTTCTTTTAAGCACTTAACCATTAGAATTGCAATCACCGTTTTGCCGTCCTGTATTTTACCACTCATAGCAAGACTATACAATTCTTCTATGTCAAATTCTTTTATATCAAGGGCTTCATTTTCGTCAAAATCCGTTTCACCAGACTCTAGATCTGTGCAGAGATAAATGTAGAGGGCTTCTTCTGAATAACCTACTGAAGGATAAATCTTTGTCAAAAACTCTACATTTTTTGCTGTATATCCGGTTTCCTCTTTTAACTCTCTCTTTGCAGTTTTAAGTGGTTCCTCACCCTGATCGATTTTTCCAGCCGGCGCTTCAAGTACAACTCTATTTACAGGTTTTCGGTATTGTTCCACCATTATCATTTTGCCAGCGTCGTTAATTGCTATCAAAACAGCTCCACCATTATGTTCAATAATTTCTCTAGTGGACGTGCCATTAATTACAGTAACTTTATCTTTTCGCAAATTCAAAATATGACCTTTATATACATATTCACTTTCTAATGTTTTCTCTTCAAAAGTCATATATTACTTCCTTTCTTCTGACATACTGATTGATTTATCAACTGCAGCCTGAAAAGCTTTTTCGACCGTTTCCTCAAACTCAAGTTGTTGTAATTTTTTTACTGCTTCGATGGTTGTGCCTCCAGGCGAACAAACATTGTCACGAAGTATGCTTGGCTCTACATCTGTTTCAAGGACCATTTTGGCTGCTCCCATAACACTTTGTGCTGCAAACGTCCTCGCGCTCGCTTTATCCATTCCATTGTTTACAGCCCCATTTATCAAGGCATTTATGTACATGTATGTATACGCAGGACTGCTTCCACTTACTCCTATCACACAATGAATCAAATCTTCGGGAACCTCAACTGCATTACCTATAGATTCCATGATTGCCATAGCCTGTCCCAATCTTTCATTAGTCACATTATCGCTCTTGCTAACAGAAGTCACTGCCATTCCTACCTGTGCTGGAGTATTTGGCATTATCCTGATTATTTGGGAATCACTACCTAAAGTTTTTTCAATTTCGTTAATAGTAATTCCTGCTGCCATGGATATGCAAAGTTTGTCATTTCTATAAGCTTTTTTTATCTGTGGCAAAACACTCTCATACATATATGGTTTAACAGCAATTAAAAAAATTTGACACTGTTTCACCAATTCTTCAATATCTTCACATGGCACTATTCCAAGTTCATCTTTCATCAATGCTAACTTGTCTTTGTTTTCTCTAACAACATATATTTTATCGTTTTTACTGTTTTCTTGTTTAAGGTAACCTTTTAATATTGCTCCGCCCATGTTACCTGCTCCAATAAACCCTATATTCATATGATACACTTCCTCTCTTTTCTTAAATAAAAGTATATCATTTCTTGCAGGAAAAATAAAGGAGAACCTATTTTAAGTAGGTTCCCTAAATTCCATTCTAAGCTTTATCTTGGCTCGATTATGAGCTTTATTGCAGTTCGCTCATCTCCATCAATAATAATGTCCGTAAATGCCGGAATACATATTAAATCAATTCCACTAGGTGCAACAAACCCTCTGGCAATTGCCACTGCTTTTACAGATTGATTTAATGCTCCAGCGCCTATGGCCTGAATCTCCGCCCCACCTTTTTCTCGTAAAACCCCTGCCAGTGCTCCTGCTACTGAATTTGGATTTGATTTTGCTGATACTTTTAAAACTTCCATCAATATTTCCTCCCTCGAAAATTGTTCCCATTTTGATATGATTTCTAGGCTGATTATGTATTTTTTCTGCCTTTAATAAAATTATACTTCAAAAAAATATGAAAATTTAAAGTTTTATACAACAAAATAGATTTTTTTTCACTTTTTTTTCACTAATACTTGCATTATTCGACGTATTTAGGTATAATTATATCGTGGTTATCCCCCTGATAACCTCATTAATCTCTAATCCCAATACCCCTTTTGAACAAAGTAGACTGCACCCCTGCGGTCTATTTTGTTTTTTAGGGAATATTTATCAAGGTGAACTAATGAAAACGATTGAAAAAAGATATAAAATAACTGAATTTAATAATAAGACTTTTAGCTTTTATTTCAACAATTTGAATGTTGGAGTCTTTGACATAGAAACCACCGGACTAAACCCGACTTACTGTAATCTGATTCTATCTGGAATAATTGGCATTAATAACAATGTAGCAACAGTAACTCAATACTTCGCCGAAAATCAAGATCAAGAAACTGAGGTAATCTCAGCCACAATAAAGAAACTATCTGAGTTTGACATAATAATCACCTATAATGGAAAGCATTTTGACTTGCCATTTTTAGAAAAACGAGCAAACACACTGGGGATAGCCATGGACTTTCTTCCTTATAACTTGGATATTTATCTGGTTCTTCATGGTCATTCCTATTTTAGGCAACAAATATCTAACTTGAAACAGAAAACCGTAGAAATATTTATGGGAATTGCTTCTGGCAGAGATGATGAAATCTCTGGTGCTGAAAGCGTTGAACTATATAATGAATATACTAGAACAAGGAACCCACTTCTTCTCGAAAAGATTCTTCTCCATAACTGTGATGATGTTATTCAGCTATACAGATTGCTGTCAGTAATACCAAAGACGGATTTTCATCATGCTATGTTTAAGCTTGGATTTCCTATTAATAGTATTGCAGGCAACTCACCTATTCTAACAGTTGACAAAATCACCTTAGAGCATAAACACTTACGCATTATGGGATCACAGAAAAACAAACAAATGGATTATATAAATTTTCCCACAGAAAGTTTACCTATTCATATCATCTTTGATAGTGCCTCCCGTAGTTTTGAACTGATCATTCCACTCATTAGAGAGCAGAATGCCGCTTATATAGACCTACTCCAATTAGGTGTGGACTCAAAAGAATTTTCAAAATATCCTTCTTTTGAAAATGGTTACTTAATACTAGAAAACAATAAGGTTGTAAATCATCTTGAAATTAATCATTTGTCAAAAGTTCTTCTCAATAAAATCTTAAGTAGCATTTTCTAATGCCACTCTATCAAATAAACTACCCAGTAAATTAAAAAATGTAGATAAGCTTTGCGCCTATCTACACATTTTGTAAAGATTTTAAATAATGGGTAGTTATTTATTTTCTTTATGTTTATATAATACCCAATTTACCAGATTTATCATATCAATAATTTCTCATATTTTAAAAATTTCTATAAAAAATCTCATTACTTTCTTGGATATTTGTGATATAATCTCTCATATAATAAATAATTATTGCAATATTTGTAAATATCTTAGGTGACATATGAATACAACAAATTTTTTGAATGAAAATCTCAACGATACCATATCCAGTAAACTGGAAGATGGCCTTATTGCGTTTTCAAATTTGACGCAAATACCTGTAACTTTTCTCAGTGATAACCAAACTGTTCTTTGGGAATGTCTTGCAGAAAACAAGTTATGTAAATGCTTTTCTCAATCTTCATTATGCAGTCCCTCTTGTGAAAAAACGCTAGATTCTGCAATGAGGATTGCAACTCAATTAAAAGAGCCCTATATCTTTTTATGCGATGTAGGACTAATGAAAATAGCCTACCCTTTAATCCTAGATAAGACTTATCATGGATGTTTTTTTGTTGGTCCTATTCCAATGGGTCACAATAATGAAACTGTTATAAAACACCTAGCAGAAAAGCTGCCGATATTAAAAGAAAGTTCTGCAAAGATTGCTTTCTATTTTTCAAAATTAAAGGTGTTTACTCCAACAGAGATAACGTATATTCATGAAATTTTCCACGATGTGATTTTATCGGCTCTATGGCCTGCATCTGATTATGGCTTGATTTACGAAAATTTCAAGGAAGAATATAGACTTGATGATCCTAATTACGTTGCCAGTGAAATGGACTATCCTTTCCAACTGGAAATCGACTTGATTGAGGGAATAAAATCCGGAAATCTTAAAATGGTAAAGACTGTTTTCAAGGATTTCTTTGATATTATCTGCGCTTTAGAAGCCGGCAATCTTTCTTACATTAAAATAAGACTTATGGGTGTTTATGGCCAAGTTTCTAGATTAATATCAAAAGATGTGTTATCTGGCAATGCCACTTTCCAATATCTTGATAGCCTCGAAATACTTAACAGTGCTCTCACCTATAAGAAAGCCTTTGAGGTTTCCCTTGACTTATTTTGTAGTATTTCAGAAATAGTATCCTCCAAAAGTATGGATGGTAGATCTCCCATAATAATAAAAGCTATCAGATATGTAAGCGAACATTACAGCGAAAACATATCCCTTGACTCAGCTGCAAAAAGCATCCATGCAAATACTACATATTTGTCCTCTCTCTTCAAAAAAGAAACCGGACTATCATTTACTCTATATTTATCACAATTCAGAATACACCAAAGCCTACGACTTTTGTCAGAAACCAACATAGACCTTACTAGCATTTCATATATGGTTGGCTTTAATAGTCAAAGCTATTTTACAAAAGTTTTTAGAGAAATAATGGATTCAACCCCCACAGAATACAGAAAACACTCCAAATCAAAATAAAATCTCTTCTACTCTCTGAAAATGCATTGCTTTTCAGCTTGTTATTTGTTCCTCGCTTTTCAGCTGGGAACCGAAGCCAAAGCTATTACAATATTACAGCTGAAACTGATAACCATTATCACTTATCGCTGTAATTTAGGCTCGAAAAAAATAAATATTGAATTTGCTCACAGAATCGCAAAAAAAAGTGTCTCAGTGAGCAGATTCTCAGATACAAATGGGTTTCAAGGGATTAATTGTCAAAATCATGAGTCAATGCTTCCGCAAGCAAGTTGATTCTGTTGCAAATGCAACAGTTACAGCCCATATTTTTCTAGATTATGTCACATATAAACATATTAGTCAATTGGTTGCAAACCCGCAAATGAGATCTGCTCACTGGCGAGCCTTTTTGATCGATTCTGTGAGCAAATCAGGAAATTATTTTTTTGCTGGAAAATTTAGCGGGTTTTTAAGGTTTTTATTGTCCATTTTTTCCATTATCTGTTGATCATCAACTGACGATGCCCCTAATTTTTCACTTCTGAGAATTCGGGGCGTTTTTGA
>JAVXAG010000064.1:0-10703 GCA_036660615.1 Anaerovoracaceae bacterium | reverse complement strand
AAATGAAGTTTGAACACGATTATGCAACCAGAATGGAGATTGCAAAATCTGAGGGTGAAGCCATAGGCGAGGCAAAAGGCGAGGCAAAAGGCAAAGCAGAGGGCGAGGCAAAAGGCAAAGCAGAAAAAGCTGAGATGATAGGCAAACTATTAAAGAAAATGACGGTATCAGAAGTTGCGGAAATGCTAGAAATGACAGAAGAAGAAGTAATTAAGGCAACGGAAAGATAAGATAATTAAGAGCAAGAGACAAGTCCTTTGGGGATTTGTCTCTTTTTAAATATATTATTAAAGTTAGGATGAATTTACAGATCTGCTCTTGCACATATTTCGTCAAGCTTGGCAACTATTTCTGCAGGCAAGCTGTCTTCAATTGGGCCTTCTAGTATTTCGCGAACTCGTATGTTGGCAATTTCTATACTGTCTCTTTTTTCAAAAATTGTTCCTCGAAGTTTTGCTGGGAACATCTTTGAAGTATATAACTCGTCTTTGTTTCGGAAATTTTTAACGGAAGATTTGTGAGCCAAGAAAGTTCCGCCGGGACCTTCCTTAATAATGTCATCAGTCAACTGAGTGTTTTCGTTAATATGAATTCCGCGATGTATTCTAAGACATCTTTTGGCTATTTCATCTTCAGTCAAAATCATTTCTAGGCTTACAGCCATACCGTTATCACATGTACCAATTCCATCAATTAAGTCTGCACCGCCAAGATATGCAGGGAAGGTTTCGAAAGAACCACCACCAGTGACGGCACAAGGCAGTCCATAGTATCTAGCCATTTCAGTGCCACCTAAACTTATCAGTGGAGCTTCGCCACTTTTTACATATGCGCCTGTAACAGGATCTGCCACACCAGAAGCAATACCGTAAATCATAGGCCATCCTGGCTTTATTGTTTGGAACATTACTATTGCGGAAAGAACCTCTGCATTAATTTGACAAATAGTCGAAAACAATGAGGCAGGTGAGGTTAAACCAATCATAGGCATAGGGTAAATTTGGATAGGTATTTCAATATCTTTTAGACCAATATAGGCTTCCAACATATTTTTATCCTGTGTTAATGGAGATACAGGGCAATACAAAACAGAAGCTATTTTTCTCTGTATCACTTCTTCTTTTGAGCCACAAATCGCTTCAAGAATTTCTATGGCATAAGGGGATTCGTGAGGGTTGCTAAGCTCAACCTGAACGTGTTTTGAAGTGCCTTGTAAAATTGCTGCCATTTCGTGCAAGGTATGATTTTTTTGAGGAACGTCCATGGCGGAACATCCAGTCCAACAAGCAATACCGGTTTCAGCATGCTGAAAAACTCTGCCAGTATTAATGACATCTTGTTTAGTTGATTCTCGTTTTTCCCTAGTATATGGGTCATAAATATTTGTAGCAATTCCGGACATTAGATGTCGGCTTTCATTAGAAGGTATCGTGTAGTTGAACTTAGGATTACGACCTCCAAGAGTAAATGCTTTTGGACATGTTGCCAGAGCATCATTGACCATTTTTTCGGTAAAATACACTATTCTTTTATCCTCGTTTACTTTGGCACCAGCATCTTTTAGAGCATAGAAAGCTATGTCGCTTTTTATCCAGATACCTGCATTTTCAAGTATTTTCATAGTGTCATTGTGTACTTGTTTTTTTTCTTCTTCACTAAAAACTGATATATTTACATTCATAATTTTCCTCCATATTAAATAATTTAAAATCTAACTTTTGATGCTTTTTCTATTATGCAATCAAGCTTTGAAATCTGTTCTTTTGTAAGCCAAACTGGCTCATGAGTACCCAGTAGTTTTTTTGCTTGAATGTTTGCTCTTTGAACCATGTCAAGAGAACCTTCTCTTTTCCATACATCGTAGTTCCGCCTATCAATAAGATTGGAAGTGGATATTTCATCATGCATGAATTTGCGTGTATGCTTTTGATTCAAGAAATTAGAGGCAGGTCCTACAGCCTTTATAACATCTACAGCCAAGGTCTCTGGGTTTATTGTTATCCCTTGTTCAATCCTCTTGAACATACGAACAAATTCACCATCAATCAAAAGCTGTTCATAGCTTACGGCCATGCCCATATCCAACATGCCAAGACCATAAATCATACTAGTTTTTCCAAGTGCTGGAACGATGCCAGTCAATGTTTTTTCATGTCCGATCTGCACATCCATACACTTGCTGTCCGCCTATGTCCCGCCAACTTTAGTTGGAATATCATAATACTCTCCTAGTTGAGCAACGGCAGCGCCAAACATGGCAAGTTCAGGAGCTCCTACTGGTGACGTGACGTGTTGCATATCCATAATTGTTGTGGAACTTCCATATAAAACTGGATTGCCAGGGTTTACAGTTTGGACTAGGACTATTCCAGCCAGAATTTCAGCATTGGTGCAAACCAATGTACCGGCTAAAGTGGCAGGAGTTGTTGCTCCAACTAAACCCATGGAAAGAATACTGCAAGGTACATTTGCTTTGGCGCTTTCAACCATTACTTGGGCAGCGCCTTGGTGAATTTCCAAAGGGCTGTTAGGGCAAGTGCATAGAGTGTAAAATGGTCTTTTGACCATGGCTTCACGACTACCGGCAATAGCAGTTGCCATTTCAATTATGAATCTTGCATTTTCACCATCTTCGGCATCTAGTATGGCATGTTTTGTTGTATTTTCAAATATCACCTTTGCCTCGTAAAGATCTTTTAATTTGGGAGGTACATCAGTTGCCGACACTGCAGTAGTAAAAGCATTGATTTCGGGTATACCATCGACAAATCTAGCGACATCACCTAAATCCTTTGCGTTTGATTCTCTCCGCTGACCAGTTTCTATATCAACAATCTCTACGCCAGTGCCAAAGTTTGTGTAAAGGACATGGTCGTGAGATAGTTCAAAATCGTGGTCGGGTATTCGTCCATACATAGTGTATTTGCCAGGAGCAGACATAATCGCCTGGTTTACGATGTCACGTGGGAAGGTGATTAAACCAGTTTCTTCATGAACAGTACATCCAGCATTGGTGAGAATTTCGTGAGCTTCTTGTCCATAAACTCTTACACCGTATGATTCCATCACCTCTAGAGTCGCTTGGTGTATAGCAATTAAGTCGGCTTCATTAAATAGTTGGTAATTGGGTAAGTTGTTTTTATAAGTAAATTTCATATTTGCCCCCTTTTATTTTGGTTAGCGTGTTAGTTATTGTAGTGGTTTTGCTATGTATCTTAGTAATACGCAAAATATGTGCCAGTTAGAAAACACAAAAAAACGGGCATTTTAGTGGACTTGCGGATATAATAAAAAATGCACATTAAAATAATGAAAAAATATTGCGAATTTGGTGCGAATAAAAGTAAAAAATGCGAATTAATGAGAAAAATTCTGGGAGTTGTAGTATAATAATATTAGAATACCAACAAAAATCAATAGGAGGAGAAAAAATATATGGAAAAGAGCTATCTGTCACTAGTAAAAGAAGAAGTAAGCAAAGTCGTAGAAGTTATTTCAGCTGCCCTAAAAGTGGAAACAGAAATAGTAGATGAACACATGATGGTTTTAGGTGCAACCAGCTATAATATTCAAAATTTTTATTACGATCCTACTGAGGAGAATTCTTGTATAACCAGAGAAGTTATAATGACTAAAAAGCCTTTAGTATTAACTGATCCAAAAGAAAACTCGCTCTGTGCTCCTTGCAGTGAAAAAAAGCAGTGCTTTTATTCTGCGGGCATATATTTTCCTATAATGCTTGGGGAAAAATGTTGTGGAGTATTAAGTTTGGTTGCGTTCAATGATGAACAAAGAATAATAATCTTGGAGAATAGAAATACATTCTTGAAGTTTGGTGCGCAGATGGCGGAGCTGTTAGTGGTTGCAATTAGGGAACAATTATTGTTACTGGAAGCTGATACTCCGTATACGATAATGGAAACAACGTCAAAATTGGAGCCTAGAGAATTATTAGATAGGACAAATAATTATCCTACATTTGATGATATCATAGGGGAAAGTGATAATATAAAAATTGTAAAAAATATGGCATATGAGGTTAAGGATAGCCCCTCGACAGTGTTCTTGACAGGAGAAAGTGGCAGTGGAAAGGAATTATTTGCAAAGGCTATACATTATTCTAGTCACCGCAAAACACAGCCATATATTGCAATAAACTGTGCAGCAATACCAGAAAATCTCTTAGAGAGTGAATTGTTTGGATATGAAGATGGAGCATTTACTGGAGCTAAGAGAGGTGGTAAAACCGGCCTATTTGAAGCCGCAAAAGGAGGTACATTTTTCCTTGACGAAATAGGGGATATGCCTTTGACGTTGCAAAGCAAACTGCTTAGAGTTCTTCAAGAAAAAACTTTTCAAAGGGTTGGCGGAATAAACACTATCCCTATAAACTGTAGAATTATTGTAGCTACTCATGAAAACTTGTCTGAGAAAATAAGTCAAGGACTGTTTAGACAAGATTTGTTTTATCGTATTAATGTAATTCCAATAAATATCCCACCGCTTCGCCAAAGAAAAGCAGACTTGCCTTTTTTGGTGGAGTACTTAACTGATAAATACTGTAAACAATTGGGCAAGGAAAAGATGTTTTCTACAAAGAGTTTTATGAAAAAGGTATATGAATATCAGTGGCCCGGCAATGTAAGGGAATTAGAAAATGCTATTGAATATGCAGTGAATTTTTCATATGACAACAAGGCGTTGTCTGGGACTATGCTTCCAAGCTGGATAAATTTAGTGACTAATGACAGGGACCATGAAGAAAAAGAAAAGATTACAGAGCTAATTGAACAGTATGGAAATTCAGTCGCAGGAAAGAAAAAGGTTGCATTGGACTTGGGCATTGACATATCAACGCTGTATAGAAAAATCAAGAAATTAAATATATAGTCAATACTAAATAATGTGGTAGTGGCAGTACTTTCAATGAAAAAATTTGTGTTGTAAATTATAATGTAACTTTGAAGCAAGTACCACCGTTTTCATTGTCAAGAGCAGAGATAGTACCGCCATGTTTCTTTATGATTGTATCAACCATAGAAAGTCCCAGACCAGCACCGCCTATTTGTCTTGAGCGTGATTTATCTACGCGATAAAATGCTTCAAAAACGTGAGCTTTCATGTCATCCGGTATGCCAATGCCACTATCTTTTACGAGGATTTCTGTCCTATTGTCCAAATCGTTTTTTACGTCGATTTCTACATATCCACCATGAATATTATACTTGATTCCATTTTCTATAAGATTAAAAAAAGCTCGGTAAAGCAAATCGACATTTCCTAAAACAGTATTGTCAGTACAGTTTAGTCTAAGGGAAATATCATTTTCATTTGCTACTACAGAAAGGTCATCGAATATGTTGTTAAAAATATCTTTCAAGCAAATCTCACTTTTTTCAATGGCATCATAGGTGTCAGTCATATCCAAAAGATCGCAAGAAAGCCTGCGTAGTCTGGCAATTTGAGTCTCAAATACATTTATTAGTGCATCATATTCAACATTAGTGTGGATATTTTTTTTCTTAAAAACATCGACTTTGGTTTGCAAAACAGCAAGGGGAGTGCGAAGCTCATGAGCAGCACTGGCTGAAAATTGTCGCTGTGCAATAAATGCATCATTTAGTTTATCGGTCATTTGATTAAAAGATTGTGTTAGTTGCGCAACTTCATCGTTGGTGGAGGGTACAGTTATAGATTCTGACAAATTATTCTCGTTGATTTTTTTTACTTGGCAATTTAGCATTTCCAATGGGTGTAGTGCTTTGCCTGCCACATAATGGGTAAGGATACTGCCGCCTAAAATAATTAGTACCATATAAAATAGGCTATGCAGACTATATACTTTTTTCGCATTTTCCAAAGCCAAAGAAGGAAGAACTTGTTGCTGTCCATTGATATCTATATCTTGATTTTGATTTGGGTGAACTTCTGTTGCGGGCGTTGTAATTTTTGTCGCATCAATCTGGTCTATTACTTGAAATGTAGAGAAGTTTAATACAACAGTTAACCCCAGACAACATATTGTCAATAGCACAGCAGAAAGTAAGGTCAATCTCCATCTTATTGATATTTTTTTAAACATTTTTTTCACCTTCCTGACCTTTCAAAAAGTATCCTTCTCCAATTTTAGTCTCAATTGGATCATAATTTAGTACACATTTTAGCTTTTTTCTGAGAGAAGAAATATGGACACGAATTGCGCCACTAAAACTGTCGGCATTGGCATCCCAAACGTGGTCAATCAATTCTTCTGCACTGACAATTTTGTCTTGATTGAGAAGAAAATATTCCAAAATAGCAAACTCTTTTTTTGTAAGAGTTAGGGGTTGGTCATTTTCATAGGCTGTTCTCTTTGATAAATCTACCTTTATTCCAGAAAACCACAGCGTATTGCTTACACTTGTAGAGTTGCACCGTAATAAACTTCTTATTCGCGCCTCTAACTCAGCAAAATCAAAAGGTTTTGGGAGATAGTCATTAGCACCCATATCCAAGCCAGTAACTTTATCATCAATGGTGCTTCTGGCACTTAATATTAGTATTTTGAGTTGTGGCTTTTCGTGACGTATCTTTGATAGAATCTCTAGCCCATCCATAGTTGGAAGATTCAAGTCAAGGACAACCAAGTCATAATTCTCTACATATAAAAGTTCATATGCATCGGCCCCGTCGCTACATACATCAACGGCATAGCCATCTATTCGCAGACCTTCAGCAATTGCTTCTTGTAAGTCAAGTTCATCTTCTACTATTAGTATTCTCATATAATTTCACCTCTCATTTATTATACAATAAAAGTATGTTAAGTCTATGTTAAGATATAAAATTTGAATAATAAAATACCTTAACAGGGATTTAACACCTCATTATGTAAACTTGAGACAATAAAAAGTGAAAGGAAATATAAAATGTTTGAACTAAAAAATGTGTCAAAAAAGTATAATGGAGAATTTGCCTTAAAGGATATGTCTCTTAATATAGACAAAGGTATGAATTTTATTGTAGGTCCATCGGGAAGTGGAAAGACAACTCTTCTAAAAATTATTAGCGGGATGGATCAAAATTTTCAAGGGGAGGTAAAATATTGTGAAAAGGAAATAAAAAAACTTACTAATAACGAAAGAAGCTATTTTTACAATAATGTATTTGGATTTGTTTGGCAAGATTTTAATTTGCTTGAGAATAGTACAGTTTTGGAAAATGTGTTGTTGCCAAGTAATTTGAAAAGTAACAGTAGTCCACAAAAGGTAAAGGGCATTTTAAAAGAATTGAAAATATTAGATATTGGCGATCAGAAAGTCAAATATATTTCTGGCGGGCAAAAGCAGAGAGTAGCTATTGCAAGAGAACTGATGAAAAACCCGCAGGTGATCATTGCTGATGAGCCAACAAGTGCTCTGGACCAAAGGGCTTCTAAAACAATAATGGATATTTTGCGAGTTCTTTCCAAAACAAGAACTGTTATTGTGGTGACTCACGATACTTCTTTTATTTCCGAAAAAGACAATGTCTTTGAATTAGATAAGGGAGAGCTTATTTTAAAACCTCAAGAAAAGTCAAGTAAGTCATCACAAATGAAGATGGAAAATAGCAACAAATTATCAGTCGGAAATGCTTTTCATATTTCAAAGACAAATATAAAAAATAAGTTTGGACGTTTTATTGTGTCTAGTTTGGCACTTATGTTAGCTAGCGTGTTGTTATTAACCATAGTGAGTGGAGCAGTTTTGGGTAGCAGTCAAGGTGAGTTTGATAAATTAGTAGAGACATATGGCGATTCGCTCACAGACATAGGATTGTATAGTGGTTTTACAGATGCTGCAGGAACGGACGGGAACGAAGGTGGGAAACCAGGGGGAGAGGTAAATCAAGATATCAGCGGGTTGTATGATCTATATTCCAAGGATTCAAGGGTTGATTTTATCACATATGTGCAACCTTTTGATGAAATAAAAGTTGTTGTAGATGGGAAAGAATACCAAATTACTTCTTCAGGAAGTACGCCTACAATTAATAAAATTGTAGCGGGAGAAATGCCTATGGGGGATACAAATGAAGTAGTAGTACCGGAAAGTTTTGTCAAGTTACTGGGAATTTCAGTATATGAGGCAATTGGAAAAGAAATAAAATTTAATGGCTCGGTCTTTGATTGGACTAGTGGACAACCCATTGCTAAGCAAACTAATGTAAACGTAAGAATAGTCGGGATTATGGACACTACAGTAAAATATGATTATGCAGGTCAAGTAACTGAATATACAGTTGACGATTCATTTTTCTTTAGTAAAAAGGCACTTAGTGAGATGACTAAAAAAGTGGGGAAAGACATTAATAAGATGAATTCCCTTCTACGTGCAAAGACACCGGAGGATATGATAGCCATTAAAGACGAGATGAATGAAAAAGGAATTGTACCAATTGGCAGATTTGAACTGGTTGAAGATATGGTTAGACTTAACAGTCAGACGACGGAGCAATCGGGAATAGCAACGATTATCATAGGAGTTATTTCTATTGTTATGGTTATAGCTATTTTCCTAATTACAGGATTAATGAGAAGACGTGAATATGCCATATATAAGGTCAGCGGATTTAATAATAAAAGTTTGAGTCTTGTAACTGTGACCGAAACATTGTTACAAGTTGTAGGTGGAATTTTATTATTGCTGATTACATCACCACTTCTTAGCATGGCAACAAAGAGTCTGTTTAGTATAGATATTTTGAATGTGAGAATGCTTTTTATAGGAGCTGTAATAGTTTTACTGCTTTCGGCTATAGCTTATGCAACGACGGCAATGACATACTTGAAAACAAAAATTGATGTAGTATTAAAGGCGGGAGATAGATAATGATAGCGATAAAAAACTTGCAGAAAATGTATGGTGTTAAAACCATTTTCTCTGATGCAAACTGGGCTTTCCCTGACAATGGTCTTATATGCATTTTGGGAGCTTCAGGCTCTGGAAAAAGCACATTGCTAAATATATTAGCTGGATTTGACAGCAATTATAAAGGCGAAATATCTGTATGCAATACACTAATTAACCAAATGGATTCGGGCCAGCTTTGTCAGTATCGCAGGGACAATATAGGGTTTATATTCCAAAACTATAATCTGTTAGTTGGTTATACGGTAATGGAGAATGTTTTGCTTCCATGTGAATTAAAGGGTGGTGACAATCATGACAATCAGGAGCGAGCCATTGCATTGCTCCACAGACTTGGTATGTCCCATAAGGTAAATGAAAAAATAGAAAATCTTTCGGGTGGGCAAAAACAAAGAGTTGCCATTGCAAGAGCCTTGATAAACAATCCTTCAATTATTTTGGCAGATGAACCAACAGGCGCATTGGATAGAAAAAATTCTGCTGAAATAATGGAATTGTTAAAAGAAATATCAAAGGAATGTTTGGTTCTGGTCATAACTCATGATAAAAAAATTTGTGCTTATGCTGATGGAATATTGTCTATAAGTGACGGGAAGATAGTCGGTGATCACGTTAAACTGCAACAGAATTCTAGTAAAAAATTAAGGGAAAATGACAAGTCAAAAGTATCTGCGTTTTACCATGGACTCAAAAACTTCAAGGTACACTTAAAGAAATACTTGGCGATTTCTCTAGCAATTTCAATAGGTGTATTGGCATTTGTGATGTCACTTTCATCAGGTAATATTATGGAAGAGTCAATTGTTGATTTTCAGGTAAAGAATACAGCCTTTAATAATGGCTATATAAAGACGGATAATAATTCGGATAAAATTGTTGAATTGTTAAGATCTGATCAGCGCATAGAAAACATATATAGACAATACATTGTAAAAAATGTAAGTCTAAAAGTTGGAGATAGAGTAGATAAAATGGCTGAAAAATATCCGATGGCAAAGGCAATAGAAACTATGTCATATGGGGCTATGCCAAAAGTTGGGCAAAATGAAATTGCCCTTAGTCCTAGTCTTGCGAAGAAATTTGACAAGGATATTAACAAGTTGATTGGCAAGAGTTTGGATCTTGGGTACAACGGCCATAAATATGAACTGAAAATAAGCGGGATTTTTAACGCAGGATACGATGATTTTTTTGTCAGTTCTGACGTGGAAAAGACTTTTTATAATTCTACAAATGGCGAAAGCAGTTATTCAGTAAGTTATGATGTAAAAAACTTTGCTGATATAGTTTCTGTCAATGCGAAACTAAAAAGTGAAAACATAGAAACTGAAACGGCAGCAAAAGAAGTAGAAGCTTTGCAAAATACTTTTGATAAACTCAGCAAATTGTTTCTTGTAGTTTCCCTTTTGGTATTGTCGGTAGGACTGTTTATCAGTAGTATTTTATTGGTGAAGTTGCAAAACTCAAGGTACAGAGAAATTGGACTTTTGTCAGCATTAGGATTTGAGAAAAAGACTATTAGAGCAATTATAATTAGTGAAAACTTTGTGCTATCTGCCATGGCAATGATGTTTAATGGGGTGCTAGTTGGGGTTGCAACACTAGGCAGTATAATTCTAGATTTTAGTATAATTATCACTTTGCCACAAATTATATTTTCCATGATAGGAACTGGTGCAGTCGTTGTAGCAATAGGAGTTATTGCAAGTTATAGATTGATAGCGACTGAGCCAGCAGATGCACTACGAAAGTAGTGCATTGACATACTGCATTTAGCATGGTACAATTCTACCTATCGGTAGGTAGAATTAG
>JAVXAG010000063.1:0-10980 GCA_036660615.1 Anaerovoracaceae bacterium | reverse complement strand
CTTGCGAGAAAATGCTCCTAGCGTTTTCTGATGAGGTTATTATAACTTAATTATACATCAAAACGCAAGTTTTCTAAACAGATGTAATAAAATCTTAGGATTTATAACTGTTTTTTTTCATTTATTTAATAGACTGGAATCTGTCGCTTTTTCTCCAGCAAACCTGTCAAATCAATTTTCAATTCAAAACCAAGCTACTTGCCCCATTATAAAACGGGCAGAATAAATCTGCCCGCAATTAATTACAAATATTAAATTCGTATGTGTTACATCTCGTTTGCTTCTAGTGCTTCTGATGTGTCTTTTTTCTTGAAGAAACACTGACCAATTACGATAATTACTGCGAATACTACTAGGTAGCAACATACTGCAGTTGTGCCATGTGATGCAAACGCTGCGTATATCATAAATATACTTCCGCAAATTGCAAGGAACGGCGTGATGATTCTTTGGAATACATTCAAGTCCTTTTCTTTTCTCATCATATTGATGAAGATAGGAATATATAAACCATAAATAGTTACAATTGGAAGTTCTGATGTATCAAAAGAGAAAATTCCGAACCAAGGCCCAGTTAAATTTGCTCCGAAGAAATATAATAACCAGAATCCACATAGTAACAGTCCAACGATAGAAGAATTTGATGGCATATTTGTTGATTTATCTATCTGCGCAAATATTACAGGTTTTGGTCCTCTGCCACGTGCTGCAACTGAGTAAAGTCCACGACAGCATCCTAACATTAAACCATTAAGAGTACCTATACATGAAATTACTACGAATACAAATATTAATGTTCCACCAATGGTTCCAAATACATTACCAAAGGCAATCTTTGCACCTGCTTCTCCACCAGCTATCATAGTGATGTTTTCTGCTGCTCCTGCTAGACCAACATAGTATAAAATATATACAGCCATTATGATAAATGTTCCAAGCACCAATGCAATTGGAAGATTCTTCTTTGCGTTTTTAAGTTCAGCATTGATTGAAGTAGCAATAATCCAGCCTTCATAAGCAAAAGCAGTAGCTACAACTGCAGTAAGCAGTGCATTTGATGCTGGTGCATAATCTGGATTTACTCCCAAAATTTCTGTAGAGCTAGGAATTGAAGTAAAGTTTTCAATTAACAACCCGTTAGCAAGTCCTACAATTGTTCCAACTACTGCCATTGCTAGAAGAGGAACTAACTTAATAAAAGTTGTAGTTACTTGGAACTTACCTGCCAAAACTGGAGACAACGCGTTTAATGCATAACTTGCAACTAAGTAGAAACAAGCAAGCGTCATACATGCGCCACCGGTAATCTCATCAGAACCGAACAATACAAGTGTATATCTTGCTGATATCCAAGCAAGTACTCCTGTCAAAGTAGGGTAATAGATAAGTGCCATAAACCATCCAACAGTATATCCGTATCTTGGACCACAGGTTGCTTCGGCGTAATCGACAATGCCGTTAACCTTTTCATATTTTGTAGCCATTACCGCAAAAGTATAAGCACATACGATCATAATCGCTCCACCTATAACCCATGCTAAAATTCCTAGAGGCAAATTTCCTCCTGTAGCAGTTAATATTTTTTCAGCTTTAAAAAATACACCACTACCAACTACGATTCCAACTACCATACAAACAGCAGTTATGAGACCGTATTTTTTTTGTAATTCATTTCCCATACAAAAATTACCTTCTTTCTTTATCTATCGCTTTTATCAATTTGTTTTTTGTTTAAATTTACATATCAAATCAAACTCTTTAGTATTTTACCACTAAAGAGTGACCATTGCAATTTCTTTTTACCTTTTATTGATTGATTTTATACTATCAACGCTCCATTTACACCAATAACCTGCCCTGACACATAATTTGATCCCTCAGTTGTCAAAAAGTATATGACTTCTGCAACATCACTTGGCTTACCAAATGCATTGAAAGGTATCTCTTCGATCAGTCCTTTTCTAGTTTCTTGGTCAAGTTCCTTATTCATATCAGTGTCAATTACACCAGGCGCCACACAATTTACATTTATGCCAGATGGGGCAACCTCTTTGGCAAGGCTCTTAGTCAAACCAATAAGAGCTGCCTTTGATGCAGAATATGCGACCTCACAAGATGCACCGACTTGTCCCCACATAGACGACACGATTACAATCTTGCCTGCCTTATTGCTTATCATTTCCGGTAAAGTTTCTTTTATTGTATAAAAAACGCCATTTAAGTTTGTTGCCATTATTTCATCCCAATCTTTTACAGTGGTTTCAGTAAAAAGTTGTATTCGTGAAATCCCAGCATTACAGACTACTGCATCAAAAAAGTTTATACCCAATTCAGCTTTTACCTTGGCTATGGCATCTTTCACATCATCGTACTTAGAAACATCACACCTTATTCCAAATGCGCCCGTATTTTTCGTCACATTTTTTGCGTCCTTTTCGGACATATTATATAAGAAGACAACTTTCCAGCCATTGCTTGCAAATGTTTTGACCGCTTCCGCTCCAATTCCACGAGAACCGCCTGAAATTAATACTGTTTTTACCCTATCCATTTTTTTACCTCCATTGCCATTGTGCCACCGCACATAGGTAAGTATGTGAAATACTTTCACACTTTGTTACTTTTCTTCTAAAAAAAACACATCGGGGGTACCAATGTGTTTTCTTCTTTGCTTATATTTTCTGGCGCATAGTATTTACTATAATCTTAGCAAGCAGCATAACACTACCTACGTGTACATTTTACTACATAAATTTTCCAATGTCAAAAGAAATTAGCATATTAATATCTTAATTTTACTTTTTCTTTTATATATCTATTTTTTCTTTTCTCTATCACTTTCCATTTTAATATGGTATTATGTATACATACGAGTAAAGAGTAGGTGACGGAATGGAAAACTATAATTTTTTAATAAGTGTAGCGATAATTATTTTATCCACAAAATTCTTAGGCGGAATATCTGAAAAGGTAAATATGCCACAAGTCGTTGGTGCATTAGTGGCAGGAGTCATTCTTGGACCATCGGTATTAGGATTTGTTACAGAAACAGATTTTATATCAATGACTTCCGAAATAGGGGTAATCCTTTTGATGTTTATGGCAGGACTAGATACTGACATGGACGAAATCAAACAAAATAGCGTTTCTCTTTTGGTAATCGCAGGTTTTGGTGTTATTGTCCCACTAATTGGTGGCTTTGTCGCATATTACTATTACTTCAATGTAGATAGTTCTGATTTTAATCAGATTTTACAAGCCGTATTTATGGGCGTAATACTAACAGCAACTTCTGTTAGCATAACTGTTGAGGCATTGCGAGAAATGGGCAAACTTAACGGACGTGTAGGAAGTGCTATTTTAGGAGCCGCCGTAATCGATGATATTATTGGAATCATAATCCTTACAATAGTAACAAGCCTAAAAGATTCATCAGTAAGTATTATCTTCATATTGTTCAAGGTTATAGGTTACTGCATCCTAATGGCGATTATTGCTTTCGGTATTAAAAAAATGTCATCTTTTATTGATTTAATCAAAGACAAACGTAGAGTTTCAATATATGTATTTGCTTCTTGTATGATTATTGCTTATGTATCTGAGGAATTCTTTGGAATCGCAGACATTACAGGTGCTTATTTGCTTGGGTTATTCTTATCCAAACTAGAAGTAAAACCCGATATAGCAAAGAAAATGACAGTTCCCGCATATCTATTTTTCTCGCCAATCTTCTTTGCAAGTATAGGCATCAAAACTGAGATTAGTGGAATGACTACAAATCTTCTCATTTTCTCACTTTTAATCCTCGTCATTGCAATACTATCAAAAGTCATTGGTTGCAGCATTGGTGCTAGACTTTGTAAATATACACCAAGTGAATCATTTCATATTGGTATCGGAATGATTTCCAGAGGTGAAGTTGCCTTGATTGTAGCCCAAAAAGGTTACAACTTGGGATTGCTACACTCTGCACTATTTTCACCAGTAGTTCTAGTAGTAATTGTAACCACAATGGTTACCCCTATTCTCTTAAAGAAGTTTATGAAGTGACAATTAATATAGTATTTAAAAAAGGGAGTTTCTAATTGAAACTCCCTAATTTTTTGCTTATTTTATCTGTCTTTAATTTGTATTTTAATAGTAGGTATGATACATATGTGTATTTGATAAGAACTGTGGTGATGGATCAAAGTAGTTGTATGTTAAAGGTCCTTCAACTAATTCATTCCATTCTCCAGTATTGCTATCCCATTTTGCATTGGTACCTCTTGTTGAGTCTACCATAAACCACCTGCCATCAACGTATGCCTCTGCCCACCAGTGATCCATTTTCTTTATACCCTTTTCTGTTCCCCAAGTGTTCCAAGGAGTTGTTAGTGCATGACCATTTGCAACTCTACAAGGTATTCCTTGTGCTCTTCCAAGGGCTGCAACCATTGCGCCATAACCTACACATGTTGTAGCAACATTTGCTTTTCCATTGCTAGTCTTTCTGCTATTTGGACTTGTTTTATTATTTATCAAATTATACAAGTTTCTGTATGGATTTGTATATTGGTTTCTCTGTTCTTGAAATGCGATTGTATCATAATAGAAATTATCAGATACATATGCATAAATCTTACGCATCTTTTCATAGTCATTTGGTGCACCCGCAACTATTTCGTCAGATGTTTTCTTAAAGAATTTTACCATCTTTGTTGTTGAAGTACCAACAGATCTCTTTCCAGTTCTAGGATCTCTAAATACTAATGACAAATCAGATAATGATTTACTCATGCATTTTTGAGGTGCCTTTCTTTTAACTGCAGCCTTCTTTAACTTTTCATTGTTGTTTATAACATCTTGATATTTGACTATCTTAGCTGTTCCACTGGTAATTTTAATTGGAACTCCAATAAAGCAGTAGCCTTTTGAACCACCGATATATGTCCAACCTACGGCTTGTTCACTGTTAGCTGCTCTTGCAATCAATAGATAATATGTTCCATCAGGCACATAACCTACATCAAGGCTTGTATTGAATTGGCCACTTGCATTTACATCTCTTTGAGTTGCAACTGTTGTTCCTTTTCCAACACCTCTTAAAGTCACTCTGTATTTTACAGCAGGTAATATTGACTTGTAGTCAACATTGATTGATGATCCTGAAGTATTAATCTTTACATAGTCATCACCTGTCGCATCACCTGTTTCAAAACTGTCTACCAAAATTGGTGCTTTTACTGAAGATTTAACTGCTCCGTATGCCAATTGTGTTGGCAATAAAGTAAATATCAATGCCATAGTCAGTACTAAGGCAAACACTTTCTTATTGCTTTTTCTTCCTGTCATTTTAGTTCCTCCTTTTATTATTTTATTGTTACACTTACAAACACATTATAATCCATTTTAGTAAAAAATGACAGCAGTTTTTATATTTTCCAATGTGAATTTTTAACAGCTTAAAAGTTGTACATGTCATCATCGCTATCAAAATCGTTATATTCTTCCATTGCCAATAGCCATTCTGGCATGCATGTCTTAATAGTACCGCAAAGCATTTTATAGTCGCAACCATCTATCTTATTATTTTCCATCATACACTTATAAAACTTTTTTATGCCTACACTTGAATCTTTAATTGATTGGCAGGTAGACCACATGGCATTTCTGATATACCAATACCCAAGAAATTCGGCAATTTTCCCAAACCCTTGATCCATTGGAAGCAAATTTATATCATTCAAAAATGTGTTTATATAAAACTCAACATTAAACAAATGCATTTCTATTGTTTTTTCTGATAGACCTTTTGCTTTGAGATCATTTTCAAAAATCTTTAAACATTTTTCATTCTCTTTTCTATTCTCTGCTGCCTGCATTTCATAATCCATATTTTTCTCCCACCTATATTTCTTTTTTGTTGTAGCTATTATTTCTCTATATTATTGATTTTATCACATAGTTATATTTTCCACCACCAAAAAATAATTATGTATTAGCTCAAATAAAAAAGAACCCGATGTGTTATTGTCACCTGATTCTCTTCGTTCTTTTAAATACAGCATTGTTACTTTGTCTTTTTTTCGGATTTATAAAAGACTACCATAAAATGCTGTATTTATATCCCCACAAATAGTAAACTGTATTTGTTTTATATTTCTTTTTCTTCTATCGGAATAAATTCAATAGGATTCTCGTCAACCCAACCTAAAGCCTCTTTGGCACACTCCTGGTAGGCATCATGTTTTCCTAATTCAATCAAAATACTTTTTGGTTTTTTCTCTACATAGTTAGGCCCAAACCATCTATAAACAGCTGCCTTAAATTTATCATTTAGTTTAATAATTTCAATTATTGCCTCACGACCATTTTTCAAAGCTACTGTCATAGTTCCATCGTCTAATACATCAATTTTGTCAATGTTTTTATACATTCCCATATTTTCTTTGTTGTCCATAATGCCCTCCTGCAATCTTATAGCTAAAATCATCTATATACTCATTATAACCCCTACCACTGGGGTAAAGTCAATCTGAATATTTAATAACTTCCCTAAAATATTGCCTTCTTATTATTCTTGACTCAGTTCCTCTAGCTGGTTGCACAACTTTTCCACAGTTTCAAGATCATTCTTTTTGAATGCCACCGTTATGTCACCTTCTAACTCCTGCTTTTTCTTATCTATTTCCAAATACCTCTGATCAAAGTATTTATCGTATACCATTTTGCGGAATGTTCTGGTTCTCATACGTCTAACAGTATTATCCTCTATAAGAAGCACATAGTCAGCACAATTTGCCACCAAATAGAAGTCATGAGTAACCATTAAAATTGTTCCTTTATAATTAGCGATCGCGTTTTCTAGAGCGATTTGGGCATAAATATCCAAATGGCTAGTCGGTTCATCCATAATCAAAAGCTCTGCTCCCGAAATGGCAATCATAGCAATCTGCAGTAGGTTTTGCTCTCCACCTGATAATTTGCCTGCCTTTTGATCTAAGGTTTCTCCCTCCAAGCAGTATTTTGCAAGATATTCCCTGATGAGTTCCTTTGCGGGAAAGCCTTCATCTAGCATAATCTCATACACCGTTTTATTTTCATCTATGTTCTCGCCTTGACGCTGTGACAAACACCTATAGCTTACATTTTCGTCAATATGAATAGAAGGGTGATTGTTTTCCAAAATATCACTTATCAAAGTAGTTTTACCCGTTCCATTGGCACCAACTATCGCTACTTTTTCTCCTGCAAGCAATTGAAAATCAACGTTTTCCAATATGCTCTTATCAAATTTGACTTGATAATCTTTTATGGTTAAAACTGTAGATTTTAGATCGCCTTCATGTTCTGGATCAATATTTACTGTCGGTAGTTGGATATACGGTTTTCGCATCTCAATAAAAGGAGCCTTTATCTGGCGCATACGCAAGCGATCCAGCTGTGATTGTTTAGCGTTTACAGATCTGCCTATTACAGGGTTAACCATTACGGTTGCTCTTTTGCGTAAAATATCAACCATTTCCGCTGTATGCATTATTTTTTCTTGCTCTGCAACATTCTGCAACTTCAGCTTTAACTTCTCTTTCAAAATAGAACAACGGTATTCTGTGTAGTTTCCATCGTACTCCTGAATATCCTCATTTTCCAAATGCAATACTTTGTCAAAGCAGTGATTTAGCAGGTATCGGTTGTGTGTAACCACTAATAAAGTTCCCTTATACTGGTTAATCAACTGGCAAAGACTATTTAAGTTTCCGAAATCCAAAAATACATCTGGTTCGTCTAAAACAAGCAGGTTAGGAGCTAAAAGCATTTCTCTCATAATCTGCATTACCTTATATTCTCCACCGCTAATCTGTGAAAGCTTGGTTTTTTCTAAATCACCCATTCTTGCCACATACAACTGTTTTTTTATGTTGCTTTGGAAATTATCTCCGTCCATTGCATCATGTACATCTAGTAATGTCTGATATCTTTCTAGCAAACTATCTATTTCCTCACCAGCCGTAGCCATTGCTTCACAAACCTGCGCAATATCTCTCTGGTTATCCAAAAATCGTTCACCTAAATATTCTAAAACTGTACGTTCCTGTGCAATATCTCTAACACAAAACTGACTTGCATATCCAATTCTGCATCTTTCATCTTTAGTTATTTTTCCATCGTATAAATAATCGTCTGGGTGAATGATCATATCAACCAAAGTTGATTTGCCCGTTCCGTTGCTGCCAATAAGGGCGCAATGCTGCCCAATCTCCAATTTAAAGGAAATTTCTCTATATAAATCTTTTGCAGGAAAACCATAAGAGAGCTTTTCTACTTGAATCATTTCTGTTGTCCTCTTTTCTATATAATTTCTTTATTAAAGTGACCTCTGGTATCAGTCGCCTGATTAAAAAGAGATTTATTCAATGAACCACTTAATTTGCCTAAAGCTGCCTTGACCACCGTAGCCACTTCCTCTTCAGATTCGATGGTAAAGTTTAATCTAAATGCCTCTACCCCATTTATAAATGGCATTTCATCTAATAGGTTCAATATTTTACCGTTTATTATCGTGGTGGTGCAGTCACTATGGGATAGAATAGGGAACGAACCATATTCGTCCTCTATTTCATAAGACTTTGTCCTGCAAACCCCACATTGCCCCATTTTTTTAAGTGGGCAATACTTGGTGACTAGTAAAGGCGCTCTACCATAAACCACCATTTCCAAGGCAGGGTAACCTTGGTTTTCTTTATAATACCCATCTATTAGCGCCCCAATCTGATTTTTGTTTAATTCATAGGATAGGCTAACCCTTTTGGCGCCTAATCTATGCAGCTCATAGCAACTCACTGAATTTACTACATTCAAAGAATAATCAGTAACAAAGGGATTAGTTTCCCTGTAATGGTAAACCCCACCATATCCCCCGATAAGTAACTGGCCTTCTTTTTCTTCATATGTGTTTTGATTTCTTCTTATAATATTGTCAAAATATACCTCTTTTATGCCGCACTTGACGCATATGTCGTACTGCTCTTTTGTTGTAACAGTCGCCGTAAGATATGGCTTTTTAGGCTCAAAAGATATTTTCTTTTTTACAATTTCGGACTTAGTTCTATTTGGTTGGCCATTTAGCTTTAATTCATACAGCCTCTTGACGATGTCAACTCTAGCGGCGTTAAGCAATTTTGCCGGAATAAATGCATTATACTCTTCAAATTCCACCTTTCCCAAGGCAAAGACTGTGTCATTTAACCTTGAAAACTGTTTTACAACTTGCTCCTTGGTGGTAGGGTTATTAATTGCCTCTCCTAAGATTTCTTTGCCCTCATATAGACATTGGACTCCTAGCCCCTCTGCGTCTATAACCAAATTTGATTCAGGGTAAGCGTACACTTTAATGTCAAGATTAAAGCGCTTAAACTCTTTGTCTAATATGGCATCCAGTTCTTTATAGTACAAAAAATCCTTGGTTTTATACACTATATCTCCAATAGAAAGTTTCTCTTTGATTTTAATGTAGCAAATATTCTCTGCCTTATTTATCAGGTTTCCGTCTTTATCGTATAGTTTTGTGACTGATAAGTTGACGTCTTCTTTATCATGGTCAATTCTTATTATATCGTTTTGATTTAAAACCTTGTTAAGCGTTATCTCATACATTCCCTTGAATGATTTAGTAATTACCCCTATTTCGTAACCAAAGTTATTAGGTCTTTGAATATTAGTAATGTCTTTAGGATCTTCGTGAAGCAAATAACCTTTAGTATATGTTCTATTAAAGGTTTTCTTTAGGTTTTCTTTATCTTCGGCATCTGCTTTTCCATCTAATGCCAATCTATACTTGGATACAACATTTGCAACATAGACCGCTTCTTTCATTCGGCCTTCTATCTTTAGGGAGTCAATCTCTCTAATTTCATCTATATTGTCGATTGTGTTTAAATCCTTTGTTGACAAAATATAACTTTTTCCAAGGGAAGTATTAGTGGTTTTGTCTATTAGCTCATACAGTTTGCGACACGATCCTACGCACCTTCCACGATTACCACTTCGGTAGCCAATAAGCCCCGACATAAGGCAATTGCCTGAATATGACAAGCACAGCGCCCCATGAACAAATATCTCCAAAGGTATCTGTACAATTCTTTTTATTTCTTTTGCTGTATCAATATCCACTTCTCTTGCCAAAACAACTCGCTTTGCGCCAAGCTCTTTGCAAAGAAATGTCCCATCCACATCGTCTATTCCCATCTGTGTCGAACAATGGGCCTCCATGTCCACAAAGTTTTTGACTATGTAATCAAAGGCGACTAAATCTTGTACAATAACTCCATCAACTCCCATTTCATTGAGCCTTTTAAGTTGCTCTTTCATTTCTTTAATCTCGTCTTCGAAAACAATTGTATTCATTGTCACATATATTTTAACATCTCTAAGATGGGCATATACAACGGCTTCTTCTAATGTTTCTAAGTCAAAGTTAGAAGAGTATGCACGTGCACCAAATTTTTGCATCCCCAAATAAACTGCGTCTGCTCCGTTAGAGATTGCAGCTTTTAATGCTTCCATATTACCAGCCGGAGCCAATAGTTCAGTCATCTTTTTCTCCTATTTTCTATTATCGATCAATTCTTCGTATTTTAATGTATATTCTATAAGTCTAGGTATGTACTCTGGTGGCGTTCTTCTCCCCGCTTCCCAGTCTTCTACAGTCCGTAAAGGTATGCCCAAATGCTCGGCAAAGTCTTTTCTGTTCATTCCTGTAGTTTTTCTTATTTCTTTTACCCATTCACTTCGCTCCACTATAGCTCCTCCCTTCGCTTTGCGTGGTTATATTATACTACGTTTAATATATAAATTGCAATATTTTTAATCTCGCCTAATTCTTTTCCTTAAAAAAAATACCCAATGTGATCCACATCATTGATATGATTATGTCACAATGGGAATATGTAGTCTGTGGATATGCCAAAATGTCTTCTGCCAAAATATCCTCTGCCAAAA
>JAVXAG010000062.1:5117-11052 GCA_036660615.1 Anaerovoracaceae bacterium | reverse complement strand
ACAGCCGAAACTGTAACCAACCAAAGGTTGTTAAATTTAGATAAATTAGTTATAATATAATGTATACAAATTAGTTGACACATTAAAATAGTGTGCAGGGTAATTGGTGCATTGAGGAGATTGATTATGCAAGAAAAAATAACTGAGCTATTGGGAGAGTGTAGACAGTTCACGTCCCAGGGGACGGTGGCAAACTATATTCCAGAACTTGCCAAAGCGGATACGACGGATTTGGGCGTATATATAATTGATAA
This sequence comes from Anaerovoracaceae bacterium, assembly GCA_036660615.1. Classification (GTDB taxonomy): domain Bacteria; phylum Bacillota; class Clostridia; order Peptostreptococcales; family Anaerovoracaceae; genus JAVXAG01. The sequence goes on along the minus strand of JAVXAG010000062.1, from coordinate 10,798 downwards.
AGACGGCGGCGACTATTTTGCAGGGGAATACGATAAAACATTTACCATACAAAGTATTTGCAAGACAATTTTTTTGTCACTTGCGGCAATGGATCATGGAATAGAATTTATAAAAAATCATGTTGGTGTTGAGGCTACAGGAAAACCATTTAATGCAATCGACTACGCAGAACCTTTGTTGCTAAAAGAACATATTAATCCTATGGTTAATATTGGAGCAATTGCCGTTTGTGGAATGGTTAAGGCAGAAAACAATAAAAAAAGATTTGAAAAATTGTTGGATTTTACTAGAAGATTGACAAGAAATCCAGATTTAATAATAGATCAAGATGTATATAAATCCGAAAAAGAAACAGGAAATAAAAATAGAGCCTTGGCATATTTGCTAAAGAATTCAGAGATGATTGAGGGAGATGTTGAAGATTTACTCGATGTGTATTTTGCTATGTGTTCCATAAAAATCAATTGCAAAGATTTGGCTAATATGGGATTTGTACTTGCAAACCATGGGAAGGACAGAGTCACAGGAGAACAAATCATTCCCAAAGAAGATGCGATGTTTATGAATGCTGTTTTGACCACATGTGGAATGTACGATGGATCGGGAGAATTTGCAATCAAGGTGGGAATACCGGCAAAAAGTGGAGTTGGCGGTGGAATAATGGCGGTAGTGCCAAGCAAAATGGGAATAGGAATTTTTTCGCCGGGACTAGATAAAAAAGGTAATAGCTTGGCTGGAATAAAACTTTTGGAAAGGCTTAGTCTGGAATTTGAACTAAGTATATTCTAAGGGAAATAGAATTAATTGCAGAAAGGAAATGTAAAGGTGTTAGAAAATTTTACTGAATTAAAAAAGAAAATTGGCAGTTTGACAAAGAAGAGAGTTGCAATAGTTGCGGCCCAAGATGTTAAAACTTTGCAGGCAGTAATCAAGGCAAAAGAAGAAGGCTTTATTGAGTTTGTATTACTTGGAGATAAGAAAAAGATCATAAAAATCGGAGAAGAAATTGGAAAACAAATTTCGCCACTTGACATAATAAACACGGAAACTGATGAGGAGTCAGCAGAAAAAGCAGTGGAACTTGTGAGACAAGGAAAAGTGGATTTTATACAGAAGGGTTTGTTGCAGACAGCAACAATTCTCAAAGCAGTAGTAAATAAGGAAAAAGGAATCGCAACAGAAAAATTGCTTTCACATATTTCGATTTTGCAGATTGAAGGGTACCATAAATTATTGGCCATTACAGATGGCGGAATGGTACTTGATCAGACATTAGCAAACAAAAAAGCAATGCTGGAAAATGCAGTTGAATTGTTTCACAGATTGGGTTATAAGGAACCAAAAGTTGCGTGTATGTGCGCATTGGAAAAGGAAAATCCAAAGATGCCGGAGACAGTTCAGGCAGCGGCTCTAAAAGAAATGAATATAAATGGAGAAATAAAAGGTTGTTTAGTTGAAGGACCAATTTCTTTTGATATAGCTATGGAAAAAGAAGCTGGGCAGGTTAAAGGTTTTGATAGTCCAGTTTGCGGTGAAACGGATATCATAGTGACACCTACTTTGGTGGCAGGGAATATGACAATAAAAAGTCTGTACACCTTTGGCCATGGAGTGATGGCAGGCTGTGTCCTAGGAGCCAAGTGTCCAATTGCTTTGACTTCCAGAGATGCAGAAGTAGAGGAAAGATACTATTCACTTTTGCTTTGCAGTGGACTTTGTGGGTAACCGGTTTGACAGTCCAGATACAATATTATTCACTATCGCAGAGGAGAAACTCACGTTTATTAGACTTCAAAATGCCCTCACGTTTCATTATTCGTATTTCACGCATCATGGCACTTCTGTCTACACAAAGATATTCAGACAGTGAGACAAGGGACATATCAATTTCAAATGGATTTTTACACGAAGTTGCTCTAACATATTTAAGATATGTCAGCAACTTTTTTCTTATAGAATGTTGATTTAAAATACTTAAATGTAAAGATAAACTTTGCGATTTTTCTGCGGCCATAAGAAACAAATTATTGATCAATTGGGAGTGATGTGGGCAAAGCTTTTCACATGGAGTGATGATGTGTTTATAGTCAATAAAAATTACTTGGCAAGGCTCAGTTGCAGTAACAATATATTCATAGTTTTCTAGAGGCAAACAAAACAATTCCCCAAATACATCTTTATTTGCGTATTGCTCAAGAGTAACTTCTTCGCCATCAATGTCAATAACAGATAGACGAGCGCGGCCGGATGACAAGAGACCAATTTTTTTTAGCTTGTCAGAATAACGCATAATCGTTTCACCATGCTGAAACTTTTTGAATTCAGGAGAGAAGCAAGCTACCATTTCTTTGATTGAATCTTTGCCTATACCATCAGTAATAAAATAATTGTTCATAAAAAGCCTCCTTTTTTAAAATTATATACTAAAACTGTGGCAAATGCCACAACATTGTTTCGATTTTTTAGGTAAGATATAGGTATAGTAAAGTAACGAAGGAGGTATATGTTATGCTTTTTAAAACAACAGACAAACATGAAGAATTACGAGAAAAAATCAGGGCTTTTGCCGAGGAAGAAGTAAAGCCTATTGCTTTTATGCTAGATCAAAACAATGAGTTTCCAACAGAAGTTGTGAGAAAATTAGCGACAATGGGAATGATGGGTATTCCGTATCCGACAAAATATGGCGGTGCAGGTCTTGACGCACTTAGCTACGCTATTGCAGTAGAAGAATTGGCTAGAGTTGATGGCGGAACAGGAGTAATCCTTTCAGCGCATGTTTCTTTGGGTTCATACCCTATATTTGCCTTTGGTACTGAGGAACAAAAACAGAAATATCTTGTACCTCTTGCAAAAGGAGAGACACTTGGAGCTTTTGGTTTGACTGAGCCAAACGCAGGAAGTGATGCAGGCGGAACAGAAACAGTGGCAGTCCTTGAAGGCGACCATTATATATTAAACGGTGGAAAAATATTCATAACTAATGCGCCAATTGCAGATACATATGTAATATTTGCAGTAACTACACCCCATATTGGGACAAGAGGAATCAGTGCTTTTATCGTAGAAAAAGGCTGGAAGGGGTTTGAATTTGGTGACCATTATGATAAAATGGGTATTAGATCTTCATCCACAGCAGAATTGATTTTTAATGACGTAGTAGTTCCAAAAGAGAACCTTCTTGGCAAAGAAGGCGAGGGTTTCAAAATCGCCATGGCGACTCTTGACGGCGGAAGAATTGGTATCGCATCACAGGCACTTGGAATTGCACAAGGAGCTTTTGAACATACTGTAGAGTATGCAAAAGAAAGGGTGCAGTTTGGCATTCCTATTGCACATCAACAAGTGAATTCATTTAAAATAGCGGATATGGCAACAAAGATTAGGGCTGCAAGATTTTTGATATACAGTTCAGCGGAGCTAAAGGAAAATCATGAGCCTTATGGAATGGAATCGGCTATGGCAAAACAATATGCTTCTGATATTTGCTTAGAGGTTGTAAACGATGCAGTTCAAATTTTTGGAGGCAACGGTTACCTAAAAGGCATGGAAGTAGAAAGAGCCTATAGAGATGCAAAGATTTGTACAATCTATGAAGGAACAAACGAAATACAGAGAATCGTTATCGCTTCACATATTATCGGAAAAGCACCAAAGACAAATGCTCCTCTTGCCACAGGCAAAGGGCCACTTACAGGGCACAGAAAAAAGAAGATATTTAGTGGTGGAAATTCTACAGAAAATGTAGCAGCACTAGTTGAGGCTTTGAAGGCAGACGGGTTTGATTTCACTGTTGGTATCCCACTTGACACACCTATTGTACAAGCAGATCGTGTTGTAAGCGCAGGCAAGGGCATCGGAGCAAAAGAAAATATGAAGTTGATAGAAGCACTGGCAGTTCAAGCTGGAGCGGCTGTGGGTTCATCAAGACCGGTAGCAGAATCGCTGAAATACTTACCGCTTAATCGTTATGTTGGAATGTCAGGCCAAAAGTTCAGTGGCAATCTGTATATAGCTTGTGGCATTTCGGGAGCTGGTCAACATCTAAAAGGAATCAAAGAAGCGACCACAATTGTTGCAATAAATAAAAACAAGAATGCACCGATTTTCAAAAATGCCGATTATGGCATAGTTGGAGATTTAATGGAGATATTACCATTACTTACAGAAGCATTGGATAATGGTCAACCAAAGACACCAGCACCAGTAATGGAAAAGATGAGAAAAGCAACTCCTAAAAAAGAACCTTCCCCTTGGACAACTTATGTTTGCCCAGGTTGCGGATACGAATATGATCCAGCAGTTGGAGATCCTGAAAATGAAGTTAGCCCAGGAACAGTTTTTGAAGCATTACCGGAAGAATGGGTATGTCCACTTTGCGGTGAAGAAAAAGAAAAATTTGTTGAAGTAAAAAAGGAGGCATAATATGCAGTGCGTTAGAAAAGTTACGGAAGATTTGTATTGGGTAGGAGCAAATGACAGGAGACTTGGTTTGTTTGAAAATATACACCCAATTCCAAGAGGTGTGTCCTACAATTCTTATCTTCTGATGGACAAAAAAACAGTTCTTTTTGATACTGCGGATTGGTCAGTGAGTAGACAGTTTATCGAGAATATAGAATATGTTTTGGATGGAAGAAAATTAGATTATATGGTCATTAACCATATGGAACCAGATCATGGAGCTTCATTGGAAGAAATTCTTTTGCGCTATCCTGACGTTAAAGTTATCAGTAGTGAAAAAGCGTTTATGATGATGAGACAGTTCGGCTTCCCTGTAAACGACAATGCTATTACAGTAAAAGAGGGCGATACACAATCTTTTGGTAAGCACGAAATACTATTTATTTCTGCACCTATGGTACATTGGCCAGAAGTTTTGGTAAGTTTTGATAAAACTGACGGAATATTGTTTTCAGCTGATGCATTCGGTTCTTTTGGAGCATTAGACGGCAAGCTGTTTAATGACGAAGTGAATTTTGAAAAAGATTGGATTGACGAAGCGAGAAGATATTACACAAATATTGTTGGTAAATATGGGCCACAGGTTCAAAAGTTATTGTCCAAGGCAGCAACTATTGACATTAAAATGATTTGCCCACTTCATGGCTTAGTTTGGAGAAACAATCTAGGATATTTCCTTGACAAATACAACAAATGGAGCAAATATGAACCAGAGGAAACTGGCGTTATGATTGCTTATGCATCAATGTATGGAAATACAGAAAATGCGGCAAATTTCCTTGCAACCAAACTAGTAGAAAAAGGAATGAAGAATGTTGTAATGTATGATGTTTCAACTACACCGGTTTCGCAACTGATTTCTGAGACTTTCCGCATGAGCCACTTGGTATTGGCATCGGTAACATATAATTTGGAGATATTCCCAGTTATGCACAACTTCTTACTTGATATGAAAGCTCTTAATGTCCAAAACCGAACTGTTGCAGTCATTGCAAATGGATCATGGGCACCACAAGCTGGACCTAAGATGTTGGAATTTCTTGACGAAATGAAACAGATGACTGTTCTAAACGAGCAAGTTACCATTACGTCCTCATTAAATGAAACAAAACTGGACGAGATGGATGCACTAGCAGACAGCATTATAGAATCAATGAACAACTAAATAATAAAAAAAGACTCTTGGCCAATCATTAAGGTCAAGAGTTTTTTATTG
>JAVXAG010000062.1:0-5017 GCA_036660615.1 Anaerovoracaceae bacterium | reverse complement strand
ATGCCCCGAATTTTTCACTTCTCAAAATTAGGGGCATTAACCTCACCTACTGACAGGAACGGGCATCAACCCACAAAAAAATCAGGCAGAGTAATTACTGCCTGATACATAAATCATATTATTTATTTTTTTTCTTCCTTGGTAGCATTATGCTGATTAATCCACTGATTCCCATTAAGTATGGATAGAACAGATAAGGAATAATTGCAAAAGGCGTTAGTCCTGTAAGTGAAGCAGCAGATAAAAGCTGAGCACCATAAGGAATTATACCTTGGAAAACAGAAGCAAATATATCAAGGATAGATGCGCTTCTGGCTGGATCTATTTCGTATTCATCACTAATTTCTTTAGCAATTGGGCCAGCAATTACTATGGCAACAGTATTGTTTGCAGTTGCCGCATCAGTTAGAGATATAAGAGCAGCTAACCCTAGTTCAGCACCCCTATAAGAATGAACACGTTTGCCTATTATTTGAAGAATAAATGCAAAACCGCCATTTTCCTTGACCAAGGCACCTATACAGGCAACAAGAATTGAAATAACAGTTATGTCATACATTCCGGTTACACCGCCACCACCATCAGGACCACTGCCTATGGAAGTGAAGATTTCAGAAAAAGCCATGCTGCCAGTAGCTAGTCCCACTATTACCGAAAGGACAGTACCACTTAACAATACAAGAAATACATTTATTCCAATAAGAGCGGCAACCAATACCAATATGTAAGGAACTACTTGGAAAATATTATAGTCCAAAGCCTCAGTCATTTTGAATTTGCTACCCATTGTTAAAAATCCAAGAATTATTATTGTTATTATAGCTGCCGGTAAAACTATGAAAAAGTTCTTCTTAAACTTATCGTTCATATTACAACCTTGAGTTCTTACTGCAGCAATAGTAGTATCAGAAATCATAGAAAGATTATCGCCAAACATTGCGCCAGAAACAACAGCACCGATGCATATTGCCATGGCAAAACCAGTTTTGTCACTTATTCCAACAGCAATTGGAGCAAGAGCAGCGATTGTACCCATTGAAGTACCCATTGAAATTGAGATGAAGCATCCAATAACAAAGAGTCCAATAACCGCAATGCCAGGAGGCAATAGAGAAAGTCCTAAGTTTACAGTACTATCAACACCACCAGCAGCTGAAACTGCTCCGGAGAAAGCTCCAGCAGCCAAGAAAATTAAACACATAGTTATTATGTTTTCATCGCCAACACCATGGGCAATTGTTTTTAGTTTGTCCGCAAATTTTTTCTTTGGATTTTGGCAAAAGCCTACGACCAAAGCAATTAGAAAACCTACCACAGCAGGCATAGTGTAGAAATCATTTAAGATAATACCACTACCTAAGAAAAGAACCAAGAATACTCCGATAGGGAGCAAAGCCCATCCGTTGGGCTTAATCACGTTATCGACCATTTTTAACCTCATACTTTCGTTTTTTACATAAAAATCTCGCCCTTAGATTTAAGGTCGAGATTATATTTTAATATTTTTCTCATAATTCATTTTACCAAATAATTTGCGTCGTTGCAAGGCTAGTTTTTTAGCGATGATGCAAAGCTAATTTTTTGACTCTGTGATATCTATATGGACTGTAAATAAAGCCAAGCCCTCGGTTGTATGCCTTGAATCCCCAGACACCATAAAATGCATTTTTATGTTTAGTTTTCTTAGTATATTCTCGTACAGTTCCACCACAAGATACTATTTTGCCACCTTTTATTGCCTTGATCAAATCATCATTACTTCTAATGTGGGCATTGATTTCAGTGTAAGCCATACCTAGATATTGTTCTTCGTGGGCATCAGTGCCACCAATACATTGTTTGCCATATCTTCTTGCAAGAAGTTTTGCAATTCTATTGGATTTTTCCGATTCGCAAGTGTTAAATCCTTCAATGAAATCAAAGACATTTATCATATGTGGATCTTTTTTCATTCTATTAAAAAACATTGCACTTGAACTGCGCACGCCAAAAGGATGTGCAGGACCAAGTATGCCACCAAAGTGGTGAACTATCTTTGTAAGCAAATCAATAGACATACCACGAATCTGCAAAACTCTTAGGTGGACGTTGTTTGGCATAATAACTATAAAATGACCAGCATCTTTTGTGTCATATTCCACGCCTTCTAAAACAACGAAATCCTTGTGGGGCATTTCGTTTTTGTTCTTTTTCCAATATTTATATCCTTTATATGAATCGTGGTCAGTGACAAGCAAGCCGTCAAAACCCCGTTCTTTTAATGTGGTGATGTAGGTTTCAATACTAACTTTTGAGTCAATAGAACCCTCTTTAGTGTGACAATGCATATCAAATTTCATCATTTGTCCCTCCGTATACATATATAATATACCCTTATTTGTTGTCAAGCAACATAAATTCTGTCATAATGGGATTAATATTATTTACCAGATTACACAAGAATGAAAGTAGGAGAAAAAAATGTATATATCTTTAAGCGAAATATTAAAAAGTGATGTTTTCAGCAAGGTTGAAATATTGGCTGGAAAGGATGGACTTAGAAGAAAAGTCAAAAGAGTTTCAGTGTTTGACTGCCCATTGAGAAAAGACATTTTGGAGCTTGAGATTGTAATAGAGGGAGATTTTTTTATTACTTGCTTGGAGCAGTTTAGGTACGAACCTGAAAAAATTCAAGATTTTATTACTTCTTTGATTGGAAAAAAATGCAGCGGGTTATTTATTGTTTCGGAGGACTGCTTGAACGTAATGACAGATCAAGTAATGGAGATATGTAACGACAACGATTTTCCTGTTGTGATAACTCGTGAAGAAATACCTTATGCAATAATAATGGATGCCATAAATAAATATATAGCCATCGACAATTTGAACGCAATCAATACATTAAAATTGGAAAAAATTCTCTATGGCTCAGAGAATAATACTGATAAAATGGAAGTCCTATATAGTATTAACCCAAATATAAAACAATATTTACGTGTTATATATGTTGATGGCAATTTCAATTCAGAAATTTCTCAGGTGGAATTACACACTTTGTATTTGAATAAAAAGAATGATATTTTTGTAAAAGGCAATAATAATATGGTCTTTATTTTGAGCGACGATGAAGTAAAACAACTTAAACACCATTCGGATGCTACTACAGTGGGACTCAAAGATTTTATGACTGACCCAATACTAGGATTTAGCCGAATATATAACAGAAAAGATATTACAAAAGCTCTCGAAGAAGGAAAACGAGCTTTGGACACTGCAAAAACAATGAATATTAAAGTTCAAGTATATAGTCCATTGTCATCGCTGCAACTACTTGTCTCAGTAAAAGATACCCAAGAAGCACATGATTTCTACAAGTCATATGTGGAAGCGATAAAAAAACATGTTTCTGCAGAAAACCTAGCTGAAACTTTAATGACATTGGAAACATATGTAGCAAACAGTGGAAGTTTCTCAAAAACTGCGGCGATTATGAATCAACACGAGAACACTATAAGGTATAGGGTGAACAAAGTAAAGAGTGCGTTGAATCTTGAAAATGATAACATACAATTCAATGAAACCATTGCAATTGCAGTAAAACTCAGAATATTAATTGGGGAAAAGATTGAATCAAATAGTTTTGATTGAAATTAATACAAAAAATATCTAGGTTTTTTGAAAAAATTATAAGGCGGTGTATGGGGGAAAACTTATATAATTAAAAAAAACTAGGAGGCTCATATGGACGAGAAGAAAAAGAAAGGGAGTAGTATAGAAACTACAACACTTGAGAGAGTGCCCATGGAAGATAGAAAGAGTTGGCTTGACGTTGCTCTTATCCAAGCAGGTATTATGATTTGTGTTCCAAGTCTTATGCTTGGCGGAATACTAGCAGAAGGAATGCCCCTTGGTGCTGCAATTACATCAGGTGTAGTAGGGTATATAATTGTAATAGTATTATTCTGTTTGATGGGAGTAATGGGTAGTGACTTGGGTGTACCGACTTGCGTGACTGCTGTTGGCGGTTTTGGCAAAAAGGGTGCAAGATACTTGATAAGCACTCTAATATTTATTTCAATGATTGGCTGGTTTGCAGTGCAGACTAGTGTATGCGGAGATGCTTTTTCAAATTTATTTGATAGATTTTTTGGCATCAGTGTTCCCCCTGTATTATCAATGGTAATTTGGGGTTTCATTATGTTGATCACAGCAGTTTATGGAATAAACGCTCTAGACAAACTGAACAAAGTTGCTGTTCCAGCGCTGTTCGTTGTTACTATTGTAGGTTGCTTACTGGCACTAAAAAAATACGGAACAAGTCAATTATTTGTATTTGACAAAGAACCAACAATGACGTTTATCGGAGGAATTGTTTTAACTGTAAGCTTTATGGCAGCAGGTTGTCTGGCGGCTTCGGATATTACAAGATACCAAAAGACGAGAAAAGATACAATATTATCTAGTGTGTTTGGTGTAATGCCGGCTGGTGTTTTGATGATAGTCCTTGGTGCAATTATGACAAAGGTCGCTCAGCAATACGATATCACATTGGTGTTCTGCGAAGTCGGAATTCCTATCCTAGGTATGATAGTGTTAATTGCTGCAACTTGGACAACAAATACTACTAATGCATATTCAGGAGGAATAAATGCGGTACTCATGTTTAATCTTAGTGAAAACAAGAGAGCTATCGCCACTATGGTTTCCGGTGTGCTTGGAACTATCTGTGCAATAGTTGGACTAGCTGGACATTTTGAAAGTTTCTTATATATCTTGGGAGATGCACTACTACCTACAATGGGTGTAATTTTGGCGGACTACTGGATTATCGGCAAAGGCAAACCAGAAAACTATAAGATATATGACGGCTTCAACTGGATTGGCATAATTTCATGGCTTGTAGGATATGGAATAATCAAGCTAATACCTTATGGAGTACCATTCGCTCAAGGAATAATCGGAGCAGGGCTACTATATATTATTTTGGCAAAGGTATTAAAAAGGCCACAAGACAAAATCGCTAACTAATTTTAAC
>JAVXAG010000061.1:0-11055 GCA_036660615.1 Anaerovoracaceae bacterium | reverse complement strand
ATTGACATACTGCATTTAGCATGGTACAATTCTACCTATCGGTAGGTAGAATTAGGAGAATTATTATTATGGACGATAAAACTACAAAGGACAAAATCATAGAAGCAATGTATCATTTGGTTGCAGAAAAAGGTTACGACAAAACTTCAATAGGGCAGATAGCTGATTCTATTGGAATAAAAAAAGCATCGGTATATTACTATTTCAAATCCAAAGAGGATATTTTTTTTCAGATGGTGAAAATAATCTATGAAAAAGACTATTATTATAGTAACAAACTTTTGGTAGAAGAAATTAGGGAAGATGCATATCAACAAGAATTAATAACAATAGGCGAAGAATTTATTGACTCGTATTTTGAAAACAAGGATTTACGTAAAATATATGCAGAGATAGATGTGCAAACGGCAAGGATTCCAGAACTAAAAAAAATAGCAAAAGATGCAGATGAAGAATTAATAAAGTTTTTGGTAAGATGTATGAAACAAGGGGTAGAAATTGGAGTATTGCCACAGAACTGTGATGTAGACCTTAATGCGCAGATTCTATATACAATGCTAACAGGCATAGATCAGGCAATACTATATGACCTTCCTATAGATGCCAAGGCGGTGTGGAAAGAAACGATAATGAGATTATTTGAGAGAAGGGTGTGTAACTAGCTATGAAAGAGCAACAATTTGTTACGCTTCCAATCAAAAAAGTGTTCATTAATTTGGCTTTGCCTAATGTCCTAAGTATGGTATTTTCATCAATTTATATGATGGCAGATGGAATATTTGTAGGGCGTTTTATTGGAGAACACGCACTTGCAGCGGTAAATTTGATTATGCCGGTTATGATGATTGTCTTTGCGCTTCCCAATATGATTGCGGTAGGTTCATCGGTAAAAGTTTCTATAGCTATGGGAGAAGGCAAGAATGAAAAGGCTAGGCGTCTCTTTTCGGCAAGTGTTCTTATGGTTATCGGGTTAGGAATTTCCCTGTCAGTTTTGGGATTGATTTTTGTAAAACCAATTATCTCGCTATTTATAAAAGATGCAGTCCTTGCGGAAATGGCATATGGTTATATTCGTATCTTTGGAATTTGTCTACCATTTATTATGCCACTGTTTGCAATGGATAATTTTTTGCGTGTTTGCGGCAAGGCAAAGTACAGTATGTGGTTAAATATTATCGTTTCAGTGTTAAACATCGGGCTGGACTGGTTGTTTATTGCAAGACTTGGACTAGGAATAGAGTATTCAGCATTAGCATCGGTTATGAGTATGTTTATTGGTGTAATATTTTCGTTTACTCCATTTTTCACAAAAAAAATAACTCTGCATTTTGCAAGGCCACAGATATCTATTTCAGAAACTATTGGGATTATTTACAATGGGGCATCTGAATTTTTTAGTAGTGTAGCAGGATCTTTAATGGCAACAGTTGTAAATGTGTTTTTGCTCACTTTAGGTGGCGCTCTTGCAGTTGCCAGCTATGGAATTGTAATGTATATTGACACTTTGTTAATAGGCATTTTGTATGGGGTTTTGGATTCGGTGCAACCAGTTGTAAGTTACAATCTAGGGGCGAAAGAAGTCAAAAGAACTTTGTCATTTTTTAAAATTTCATGTGTTTCTACGGCAGCGTTGTCTGGAATTTGCATGTTAGTGATTATGATGTTTCCAGAAGTACTGGCAAGTATATTTACTAAAGAACATAATGCCGAAATCATTGATATGACAGTTATTGCCTTGTTGCTTTATGCACCGTCCTATTTGTTTACATGGTTTAATATGGTAACCAGCACGTTTTTGACTGCAATGGATAAGCCAAAAGAATCTATGATTATTATGACGTTTCATACAATAGTATTCCCCATTATATCCTTGATAGGATTGACTTTCTTTATGGGGGTTTATGGGGTGTTTCTTGCAGAAACCATGGCAGGAGCTTTAACATTCGTTGTGGCATTTTTCATCTGGAGGAAAATGGCCAAGCGGCTGAAAGAAGCATAAACTTATAGATTTGGGGCTTCAATGGCACTGACCAAAAATGAGCGCCATATGGCTCGAAAACAGGCGAAATCTAGCGGATAATGTAAGAGTCGATTTTTAGACAAGGTGTAAACGTTGAGAAATCAACGCATAACAAAATGTATGATTTTGGCATATTTATTGCATTAAGATAGTATAAAGATTATTTTGTAGGACTAAACTTGCATCTACAAAATTGCACATCATAAAGAAAAATGGAGGTTATTCTATGGATTTAGAAACAATGGGTTGGATATCATTGTTACCAGCAATTATCGCGATAGTTTTATCGTTCGCAACCAAAAACACAATAGTTGCACTATTAGCTGCCTGTTTTGTCGGCACTTTAGTGGCAGGTCAAGGCATTATGGGCCTTCCTACATTAATCAAAGAAAGCGTTGGAACTACCAGCTTTTCGTGGGTAATGTTACTTAACTTATATATCTCAATTATCGTTGCATTTTTCCATAAGACAGGTGCAATACAGGGATTCTCAGCTTGGGTACACAGCAAAAAATTAAAGAGAAAAGGTGTACAATTAGTAGCTTGGTTCTTGGGAATATTTGTATACTTTTCAGATTCATTCTCACCATTGTTTGTAGGAACAGTAATGAGAGATATCTCAGACAAAGCTAGAATTTCAAAAGAAAAATTGTCCTACATTGCGGATTCAACTGCAGCACCAGTTAGTGTACTAGTTCCAATTACAGGTTGGGCAGCATACCTAATGAGTTTGGCTGTTGGAGTAGGATGCGTAGTAACTTTAGATGACGCACAAGGGTTATTCCTAAGAGCAATTCCACTAAACTTCTATCCTATATTGGCAGTAATATTAGTTGGACTTATTGCGTCAGGAGTAGTAAAAGACTTTGGACCAATGAAAAAAGCTGAATTAAGAGCTATGAACGAGGGAAAAATTTCAGCTGATGGTGCAACACCATTGATTGGTAAAGAATTATTGGAAATGGAAGCATATCCAGGAATCAAACAAAGAGTATTCTTGAATTTCGTATTACCTATATTAATGATAATTGTCGGCGCAATGTCCACATTCTTTATAATGGGATCAGCAAAGACAATGGAAGTTTTCCTATTTGTAACAATTTTCTTGGCAGTTAGCATGCTAGTTCAAGGAATTCCATTTAAAGAAATTATGGAAACTGTAACACAGGGAATAAAAAGTGGAGTACCAGCAGTAACATTGCTTGCATTAGCTTATTCAGTTAACGCATTGAGTACTACAATGGGAACAGCAAATTACATATTATCAGTATGTGAAGGATTCTTAACACCTGCAGTTTTACCAGCATTGATATTTATCATAGCAGGAATTATGGCATTTGCTACAGGTTCTTCATGGGGAACATTTGCAATATGTATGCCTATTGCATTACCACTTGCATTTGCATATACAGACAATACTATGACATTACTAATTGTAGCTTGTTTCGCAGCAGTAGCTGGTGGCGGAGTATTCGGAGATCACTGCTCACCATTATCAGACACAACAATACTTGCATCAACTGGTGCAGGTGCAGACCACTTGGATCACGTTAAAACACAGTTGCCATATTCGTGCCTATGCGGTGCAATCGCAGTTGTTGGATATTTAATCCTAGGATTTGTTGCATTATAAATTGGCAAATAAATAATGGGTGTTTAGGGCAAGTCATAATGGCTTGTCCTTTTTTATGCTCAAAAATGGGCATAAAATGAAAAATGCGACAGTATTTTGGCAAAACCTATTGAATTTTTTTCGCGTACTGATATGATAGATGTAAGAAAATTAAAAGGAGATATGCTTATGGATTCTATTTCAAAATTATTTAATGGCAAAGGATATATTGAGGGCATTACTATTATAAATATCACTGGAGAAATTTTGTTTACAGCAAAGTTTAACAATAAGTTTGATACCCAAGATGAAAATTATGAAGTTGTTGGAAAAAAGTTTTTGGATATATACGAGAATTTAGACGAGAATAGCAGTACGGCATATCTAGCCATGCGACGAGGTATTCCTATTTATAGAGAACGCCAAGTAATAAAATCAAAGAATAGAGAGCCAATAGAGATCACTTCTCTTTCCATACCAATAAAGGCAGGAAGGGCAATTGTGGGTGCAATTGATTTGTCGGTATCAGAAAGTGAGCAAAAAGAAAACGAGTCTGTAGAGATTATGGAGGCTGTGCTTTTTGGATACAATAAAATGAACGAATTAAACAGGTGTAGCGATGAGGCAAAGTATACACTTGAAGATATTTTGACTTGTGACAGCAAAATGTTAGAACTTAAGGATAATATCATCAGTGCCGCTAACTGTAATCTTCCCATAATGATATATGGAGAAACTGGTACAGGAAAAGAATTGGTAGCCTGCGCTGTACATAATGCCAGTGACAGGGCGAAAAAACCGTTTATAGTACAAAACTGCGCTTCTATTCCAGCTAACCTGATGGAAAGTATATTGTTTGGGACTTCCAAAGGTGCATTTACAGGGGCTGTGGATAATGCGGGATTGCTTGAGCTTGCCAACGGTGGGACACTTTTCTTAGATGAAATCAATTCTATGCCAATTGAGTTACAACCAAAGATTTTGCGTGTAGTTCAAGAAGGAACTTTTAGACGAGTAGGGGATAAAGAATTAAAACGTGTTGATGTTAGATTTCTATCTTCTACCAACGAACCACCACTAAAATTAGTTGAAGATAACCTTATTAGAAAAGACTTATACTATAGGTTGGCAGTTCTGAATTTGGAAATACCACCACTTAGAGAGCGAGAAAAAGACATACCATTGCTTGCAAATTTCTTTATTGGAAAGTATAACCACTTGTTCAGTAAAAGTATTAAAAAGGTTTCTAATAAGTTATATGAAGAACTAAAAAAATGTGAGTGGCCAGGCAATGTAAGAGAACTTGAAAGTATGATAGCCTATGGAGTTGGAATGGTTGATAAGGGAACCGACGTACTGGAATATAAGCATATTGAGAAGCGCATTGAAATGGCTGCGAAGCCTGCTGGCAGTAGTGTGGAGATTACAGGGGACTCTTTGGCAGCTATGGTCAGTAACTATGAGAAATCTGTAATTGCAGAGGCATTAAGGAGAACTGAAAACAATATTACTAAGGCTGCTAAGGTTTTGGATTTGCCTAGACAGACATTAAGCAGGAAGGTCAATGAATATAAATTATTGTAATTGAACTAATATAGAATAATAGATAAAGAAAAGTGCCTATTTATAAGACAGAGATGCCCATAAACAGGCGCTTTTTGTATATTAAAGGATATAAAGTCTCATAATAGTCGTGTAAACCCTTGAAAACAGCCACTTTAAAAAAAGCCTAAATATTGGCACAACATTTGCTTTACATATAGTAAAACAAAGAAGATTATTTTGTATACATATGTAGAAAGGGAGAAAATATGAAATTTGGTGTTTTAAAGGATATAAAAAACGGCGAGTACAGAGTTATTGCAACGCCAGTTGAGGTCAGTGTTTTGGTCGGTGATGGCCATGAGGTTTATGTTACTAGTATGGCTGGACACGCAGCAGGATTTGATGATGCGGAATATGCAGCAGCTGGAGCAATAATAAAGGAAACCAATGAAGAACTTTGGGCAATATGCGATTTTGTTGCAAAAGTAAAAGAAATAGAACCTAGCGAATACGATTTGCTTAGAGAAAATCAAATGGTATTTTGCTGTATTCACCCAGCAGCCCACAAAGAGGAAGTTGATGTGTTGCTTGATAAAAAGGTTACAGCAATTACAGCAGAAGATTCACATAGATATGGCTCTCCAAACTGCGAAGCGGCAGGCAAAGCAGGCGCTTTTATGGGACTTTGGTCAATGATGAGTACCAATAATGGAAGTGGTAAATTTGTAAGTGGTCTTGGTGGTGCACCAGGAATCAAAGCGTTGGTTTGTGGCTGTGGTACAGTGGGAAAAGGTGCAGTTGAGGTGCTTCAATCCCTTGGCGCATGGGTTACTGTTGCAGATATAAACATTGGGGCTTTGAGAGAAATAAGCAGCCAATATGATGGAAAAGTAAATACAATAATTTCAAATAAGTACAGTTTGACACAGGAACTCCCAACTACAGACTTGATTATAAACTGTGTTAGATGGCCAAAAAGTTCGACTGAATTTATGATAAGTTCGGAAATGGTAAGGTCCATGAGAAGGGGTTCAGTAATTGTAGACGTAAGTAACGATTATGGTTGTATTGAAACTTTCCATGAAACAACTCACGAGGATCCTATATACACTGAAGAGGGGGTTGTACACTATTGTGTAAGTAATATCCCAGGTGCAATTGCAGGTTCAACATCGGTAGCTTACGCTGCATCGGTGCTTCCTCATTTTAGAGATATTATGAACAATGGACTTGAAAGCGCTTGTGCAAAGAATGGATTCTTGAGAAGAAGTTTGACTACTTATAATGGGTATTTGACTCATGAAGAAACCAGTGGAATTCAAAACAGACCATGGGTTAGACCGGAAACTATTCTAAAAATAGAAGATGCTAAATTAGATCCAGCACCAAATGCTACACAAACAGTTTCAGATAATTTCTATCCACAATTTATTTAATAAATCCTTAAAAAAGCCGTAGAGTATATTTTGGTATTCTGCGGTTTTTTATTGCAAAAAAATAATAAAAAACGACTGTTTAGTATTGATTTATTCCTACAGAGAGTGTAGAATAAAAATGAACATGCGATTAGTATTATAAGTACGGCGAAAGGAGATGAAGGAATGCAAATCCAAAAAGCGGAAATAAAAAACAGGATTACTAATTCAGCTATTGAGTCATTTTTAACTTTAGGGTATGAAAAAGCATCTATGAGAAGAATTGCTTCGGATGCAGGAATTACCGTTGGAAATATATATTCGTATTTTAGTAATAAGGAGGAACTTTTTGATACAATTGTTTTACCTACGGTAGAGCAGATAAAAGGGCTGATATTAATGAAACTTTCGACGAATAATAGAATTACGAAACAATCGGCAATGGAAGCTACAAATCAGATAATGAACACAATTCTAACCAATCATCAGGTTTTTTTAATACTGATGGACGGAGCAAAGGGTTCAAAGTATGAAAATATAAAAGGTGTAATAAAAATACAGATTAAAGAAAGACTTGTCGCTGATTTGATTCCACAACTACATATGGGTAAAGAAAATGAAATATTGATTGATACGCTGTCAAGTGTACTATTAGATGGAATTATAAATATAGTGATAAAAAGTGAAAATGATCAAAGGCTGATGAATAAATTAATATGTAATTTTTTATTATTGGTTTTTGAGGATATAGCTGAAAGGCTTAATTAAATCATTGAGACTAGGAGGAGGAACAAAGTATGGAGAAATTTGCAAGAGCTATTTTGAAGCACAAGTGGAAAGTGGTTATTTTCTTTGTGTTGGCGATGATTATAAGTGGCTTGCTCATGCCATTTGCTTCGATAAACTATGACTTTACTAAATATTTACCAGATGAGTCAATGTCAAAAGAAGCAATATCAGTGTTAGAAAAAGACTTTACTTATCCAGGAATGGCGGAGGTAATGGTAAAAGATGTTACCGTTAATCAGGCATTGGATGCGAAAGCAAAGATAGAAAAAGTAGAGGGTGTAAAGAATGTCATGTGGCTTGATGATATTATCGACATAAATACACCAATTGATTATAACGATAAAGCAGTTACTGAGCCGTATTATAAAGACAATTCAGCACTATTTACTGTAGAATTTACTAATGGTAACTATGATACAAATACTGGTGCGGCAATTGACCAAATAAGAGAAGTGGTAGATTGCAATGTCAGAGGAATGGCGGAGGAAGCAAGAAATCAACAAAATTCTATGATGAATGAAATTTTGCTGATTATTATGATTGTATTCCCTATATGCGTAATTATATTGATGTTTGCATCAAACTCGTGGATTGAGCCGTTGCTGTATTTAATTGTAATAGGGGTTTCTATTCTAATTAATATGGGAACTAATGCACTTTTCAACAATGTTTCATATATGACATTCTCGGTTTGTGCGGTGTTGCAAATGGCAATATCTATGGACTATTCGCTGTTCTTGTCACATAGATATATTGAGGAGCGAGATAGAGGATTAAATGTGCAGGAAGGCATAGAAGCCGCAGTAAAAGGCGCATTCCCATCTATATTTGCAAGTGCGTTTACCACTTTTGCAGGGTTTATTGCACTGATTTTTATGGGTTACACCATAGGTACTGATTTGGGAATAGTTCTTGCCAAAGGAATAATTTTGAGTTTTATAACTGTTATGACTTTGATGCCTATACTTTTGATGATATTCTCCAAAGTTATAGATAAGACAAGGCATCGCAGGTTAATACCAAAATTCACAAAGCTTGGGACGGCTATTGCAAAGTTTAGGTATCCAATAATAATTGTTGCAATTTTAATAACTGTTCCAGCATTTTTGGGGCAGGCGGAAAACAATTTCCTATATGGAGATACTAGTGGAAGCGGAGCTGAGGGAATTACTCACAGTGATAAAGTGGCAATGGTTGAGACTTTTGGAGTTTCAAACCCTATAATTCTAGTAACGCCAAAAGACAGTATTGGAAACGAGAAACATCTTGCAGACCAATTGCTTTCGCAGAAATATGTAAAAAATGTAACGTCTCTTGCAACTATTTTACCAAGTGGAATGCCTGTTGAAATGATGCCAAGTGAAGTTACGGAGCAATTCCATTCAGACGATTATGCTAGGTATATTGTGTCGCTGACAATTGACGGTGAAAATGACGAAAGTTTCCAAGCGGCAGAAGACATTACAAACTTGCTTGACTCAGAATATCAGGATACTTGGATGGCGGCCGGAAGTATTATGAGTACGCAGGATATAAAAAACACAGTTGAGAACGACTCTATGAAGGTGGCAATTGCTTCAATTCTTGCAGTTGCTTTTATAGTTTTCCTTACATTCAAGAGTTTATCAATACCAGTGCTGCTTGTACTTGTCATAGAAGCATCTGTATGGATTAACATGAGTTTCCCATATTTTGGGGGAACATCGTTGATATTTATTGGATATTTGATTGTAAGTTCTATACAGCTTGGAGCGACAATAGATTATGGAATATTAATAACCTCTAGGTATCTAGAAAACCGAAGGGGTAACGATAAAACGAAGGCGGTTGTTATGGCAATTGAACAGTCGGGTGGTTCTGTGGTAGTATCTGCTTTGATTTTGGCAGTAGCAGGGTTCACTCTAGGGTTTGTGTCAAAGATGGCAGCAGTTGCGGATATAGGCATTCTTCTTGGTAGAGGAGCCGCATTATCGGGTGGAATGGTATTGATTGTTCTGCCAGCATTGATTATTGTATTTGATAAACTAATTCAAAAAACCACAGTGAAAGGAGTAAAAGCAAATGAAAAATAGAAGAATAAATAGGATATTAGCAATTTTACTTAGTTTAGCGATGGTATTTTCTCTAAGTGTAACAGTTTATGCTGCCAGCGGAAAAGTTCCAGCGGAGACGGTATATGTTTTGCTTGATACAGCAGGTGCGACGCGAGAAATTATTGTTAAGAATGATGGAAATGAAACAAAGGGTGTCAAAGGGGAACTGCCTTTTGATATAAGAATCTCTTACTCCTTAGATGGTGATACGGTTGATCCTGCTGAAGTTGTAGGCGAATCTGGAGATGTAAAGATTACGGTGAAGATAACTCCAAACAAAGATGCCAAGGCTTATTATAGGGAAAACCTAGCGTTGCAGATGCAATTCCCAATTGATTTTGGAATTACTGGCAAGGCAACGGACATTGTTGCAAATGGGTTAACTGGTGTTACGGTTGGAACGGTAAAGACTTTGAGTTCGATTGTAATGCCGGGCAAATCGGCAAAGTATCAGATTACATATAACACTAAATATTTTGAACTTCAATCTATAAACTTTGTTTGTATGCCTTTTGATATGGCAGAAATGGCTGACATTAATATTTCGGATATTGGCTCTCAAATAACCAAATTGCAAAAGGGTATCGGACAATATGTTGATGGTGTTAGTCAAGTTAGCTCTGGATTGTCCCAATTTAACAAAGGTGTCAAGGATATATCCGGTGCAGGAAAAGGTTTAGTTGATGGATACACTCAGTTATCAGGTGGAGAAACAGCATTAATAAATGGGTTGGTTTCAATGTTACCGGCGGATCAGCAACAGGCTCTGGCACCACAGCTAAAAGCATTGCAAGATGGACAAAAGCAATTTGCTGATGGTTTGGCTGCATATACTGGCGGTGTTACACAGGCGACTGCAGCTGTGGACAAATTGTCTTCTGGCGCTGCGGAACTTGCAAGGAATGGTGTCACTTTAAAGAAAGGTGTAAATTCTGCAAGTGCACCTCTGTCGGAGATTCAAGGACCAACAAATTCCAAAGCAAAATCATTTATTTCTAATGATAAAGTTTCGGAAATCCAGTTCGTTATGAAAACTGATTCAGCAACTGTTGATAAAACCAAAGATGATGTAGCACCTGCAACTAAAGAAAAGGGCACATTCTGGAGTAGACTTCTAGCATTGTTTGGATTCTAAAGACAGGAACGCAAATACTGAAAATCAATTGAGCCACATGGTACTTCTGTTATCGTGTGGCTTTTCTTATGGTGATTTATAGTCAAAACGGTTGTTTGGGCAAGTAAATTTATGGTATAATATTCCCATCTAGAACGGCTTGACCGTTCCATATGGGAATATTATACGTTGATCTTATGCACGGCAGACGCCATGTGGCGGATTATACCATAAATTAGATAAATTTATGGTATAATAACCTCGTCTGGTTAAACATCGGTTTCAGCACATAAATGTGGAAATAGTTCCCAAAAATGACTATTATAACTGAAAAAACCCGCTAATTTTTCCAGGAAAAAAATAATTTCCTGATTTGCTCACAGAATCGCTCAAAAAGTCACGCCAGTGAGCAGATGTCATTTGCGGGTTTGCAAATAACTGACGATAATGTCGATATATGACAAAAG
>JAVXAG010000060.1:0-11062 GCA_036660615.1 Anaerovoracaceae bacterium | reverse complement strand
ACAATGTTCTCGTCGGCAGGCAGTTAGCCTGCCAGCAGTGCTGCTGAAGTTTAGTGGGCACTGCGGTGAAAAAGGCACAGCCTTTTTCGACGAGGTTATTATATCATTTAATTTAACAAATTTCTATATTTGTACGGTATAATTTTCACTATTTAACAGAAACTAACTCTATAATATTTGAATAAAGGAGATTTATTTACATGAAAGCAACAGGAATAGTAAGAAGAATTGATGATCTAGGTAGAGTGGTAGTTCCAAAAGAAATAAGAAGAGTGCTGAGAATTCGCGAAGGAGATCCTTTGGAGATTTATACTACAAACTCAGGCGAGGTTATCTTGAAAAAATATTCACCTATTAATGATCTCGGTCAATTCGCAACAGAATATGCAGAAACTGCCGCCAGTGTGTTAGGTGGTACAGTAATAGTATCTGATACCGACCAAGTGATAGCAGTTTCCGGAGCCAATAAAAAAGAGTATATCAACAAAAAAGTAGATTTTGAGTTAGACAAAATCATTCAAAGTAAAAACAAGCAAGTTGATGACTGCAGAATAGTAATTCCAATTGTATCACAAGGTGATGCTATAGGCGCTATTACAATCTTGGCAAAAGGCGATAACCCATTAGGTGATGTAGAAATAAAAGTAGCTGAAATTGGTGCAAACTTTCTCGCAAAGCAGATGGAAAGTTAAGTTAAGTTAAGTTAATTCAAGGTCAAAATCTACAATCAATCTACAACAAATCTAAAAAAGGAGCTTTCTTGCAAACACTAGTGTTTGTAGGAAAGCTCCTTGATTTCATTTATTATGCTATTAGATTATTTCCAACAGTCAGTATCGTGAATACCTAGTTTTTCAGCTTTAAATACTGGATTTAGTCCTTTAGACTTTTGTTCTTCGTAGTCTTTTAGAACCTTTATTGCTATACCGCCAAGAGCTAACATTGCAATACAGTTTATTGTTGTCATTACTCCCATAAGTACGTCTGCAACACCCCATGCTGTTGCTAGATCAAGCTGTGCTCCTACAAATATCATTATTACTGCTAAACATCTAAATACTGTCATCAATGTCTTGCTTTCATTTATAAACTTGATATTTGCTTCTGCATAGAAGTAGTTTCCTATTACCGATGTAAATGCGAATAAGAATAAACATAATGTAATAATCATTATTCCAAATTCACCAAATATAGTTGCAACACTTTGTTGAACTAGTGGAGCTCCGTCCAAATCACCGCCAATAGTAAATTGTTCTGTTAAAATTACAGTAAATGCTGTAGTTGAACAGATAATAATTGTATCGATAAATACTGATAATACTTGTACTAATCCTTGTTTTGCTGGGTGAGATACGTCTGCTGCAGCTGCTGCGTTTGGTGCTGATCCCATACCTGCTTCATTTGAGAACAATCCTCTCTTTATTCCTTGTACAACACATGAACCCGCAAATCCACCGAAGATTGCACGGAAATCAAATGCTTCCTTAAACATTGTTGCAAAGGCTTCTGGAACAGAACCAATATTTGCAAAGAATACTACTAGTCCAAGCGCAATATATATAAATGCCATTATTGGAACTAGTACAGAAGAAATCTTTCCTATTCTTTGTCCGCCACCAAAGAAAATAACTGCTGAAAGTGCTGCTAATATTATACCAATAATGATTGGTGCCATGCTGCCGTCAAAGTTTGGAATATAATATTTAAAAGCAGATGCAATAGTTTGTGCCTGAAGACCGTTAAATCCAAAAGCATAAGTCAGTATAAGCACTATGGCAAATACTACTCCTAACCATCTACACTTCATAGCTCTTTCTATATAGTAAGCTGGTCCACCTTTAAAGATTACACCATCTTTCTGCTTATAAACTTGTGCTAATGTACTTTCTATAAATGCTGAAGCAGCGCCAATAATAGCGATGATCCACATCCAAACAACTGCACCTACTCCGCCTGCAACAATAGCAGTTGCTACTCCTGCAATGTTTCCGGTTCCAACTCTAGATGCTGTAGAAATCATAAGTGCTTGGAATGAAGATAACCCATCTTTTTCTTGGCTCTTCTCAGTTACCACTCTTAATGCTTCTGGGAATAGTCTGACTTGAACAAACCTTGTCCTAATTGTAAAATATGAACCAACTCCCAATAGTACTATTATCAAAAACTTTCCATAAAGAAATGAGTTGATAATGTCAAGAATACCGTTGAACGATTCTATAAATGCTTCCATAAATACCTCCTAAAAAAATAAATTAAATATACCTCAATGTTTTTCAGTATACAATATCAAAAAATGTTTGTCTACATATTTTTAGTTTTTTTATCATCGTTTAATATTGTTAACAGCTCAATAATGTGTTCCAATTTTTCTTTTGGCCCTACTGTCAACTTTATAAATGGCTCTACTCCACCATGTACAAAGGCTTTCATACCAAATCTCTGGTTTACATTAATTAATGCAAACCCATTTAATGGATTTTCCTTTGCAAAAGAAACAATAACCTTTCCTATGCTCTCATGAATTCTAGTAACGGACAAATCTTCGGCAAGTGATCTTATTCTGGATACTTTTATTAGATTCAAAGTTTCTTTTGGAATATCTCCAAACCTATCCAATAATTCATCTATAATCTCCTCTTCATCTATGGCCGTTCTAATACCTGCAATCTTTTTGTACATCTGTAGTTTTAGAGATTCATTTTCAATAAACCTGTTTGGTATATTAGCCGTTACTGAAAGTTCTACCGATGTTTCTTCCTTATTCTCATTGATGATTTCGCCCTGTAATGACCTAACTGCATCGTCCACAAGTTTACAATATAATTCATATCCAATACTCATCATATGTCCATGTTGTTCACTACCCAGTAGATTACCAGCTCCTCGTATTTCCAAATCCCTCATAGCGACCTTAAAACCAGCTCCAAATTCAGTAAATTCTTTTATAGCCTTAAGTCGTTTTTCAGCAATTTCTGTCAAAACTTTATCCTGTTGGTACATCAGATAAGCATATGCAAGTCTATTTGATCTGCCTACTCTCCCTCTAAGTTGGTAAAGCTGTGAAAGTCCAAATCTATCTGCGTCTATAATCAAAATAGTATTTGCGTTTGGTATATCAATTCCCGATTCAATTATTGTTGTCGCTACTAATACATTTGATTCACCGTTAACAAAATCCAACATTATATCTTCAAGCTGACGTTCATTCATCTGCCCATGTCCAACAACCACTTTTGCTTCTGGCACTAATTCTTCAATTTTTTCAGCAATTTTATAAATGCCTTTGACTCTATTAAACACAACAAAGACCTGACCGCCTCTGTCTATTTCTCTCTGGACTATTTCCTTGATTACTGAATCATCTTGCTCCAAAACATAAGTCTGCACTGGATATCTTTCTTCCGGTGGTTCTTCAATCAAACTCATATCCTTTATTCCAGTAAGTGACATATTCAAAGTTCTTGGAATCGGTGTAGCCGACAGCGTCAATACGTCCACGCTTTTCTTCATCTTCTTTATTGCTTCTTTGTGAGTTACCCCAAATCGTTGTTCCTCATCTATAACAAGAAGTCCCAAATCTTTGAACTTTATGTCTTTGGAAAGAATCCTATGGGTTCCTATAATCAAATCTATATTTCCTTTTTCAAGATTATCTGATATGACCTGTTGTTGCTGTGGTGATCTAAATCTGGACAGCATTTCCACTGTAAATGGAAACTTTTCAAATCGTTCTTTTAGCGTGTAATAATGCTGGTTTGCAAGGATAGTCGTAGGTACAAGAACTGCCGCCTGCTTTCCATCAGCAATGCACTTAAACAAGGCTCTCGCCGCAACTTCAGTTTTTCCGAAGCCTACATCTCCGCAAAGCAATCTATCCATTGCAAGAGGCTTTTCCATATCGCTTTTTATCTCTTCTATGGACTGTAACTGGTCATCTGTCTCTGCGTATGGGAAACTATCTTCAAACTCCATCTGCCAAACTGTATCTTTACCAAAAGGATATCCTTTTTCCATTTTTCTTTGGGCATACAAGTCCAAAAGTTCCTTTGCCATCTCTGCAATGGCAACTTTAGCCTTTGCCTTGGTAACCTTCCATTCGCCTCCAGATAGTTTGTTTATCCTTGGGGTTACTCCGTCTGCTCCGATATATTTTTGAATTATATCCATTTGCTCCACTGGAACATAGAGCATATCGTTTCCGGCATACTTTATCTTTAGGTAATCTTTTTTTACACCCTGTACGTCAAGTTGCTCAATGCCAAGGAATTTACCTATTCCATGATTCTCATGAACCACAAAATCGCCTTTTTTCATATCAGCAAAGCTCTGTACTTGTTGCCCTTTGGTTTTTCTCTTTTTCTTCTTTATTTGCTTATGGCTACTAAATATATCATTTTCGCAAATGTAGCAAACTTTTTCCTTCGGGAAATCCATTCCTGACGTAAGTGAGCCTTGACTAAATATAATCTTCTCAAGCAACCCTATTCGTTCTGCAAACTCTCTTAGGTTGTCGGTTTTTTCCTTAGTAGAGCAAACAATATTTATCTTGTAACCTTTTTTTACATAACTTTTTAGCTCGGTTTCAAATACATCCATACGTCCACCGAAAGAAATCATCTGCCTGCTTTGGATATTATGTATCTCTGCAAACTTGTCTATTCCCTTTATTGCTTTTGGAAATGGCGACAAAATATATACCGATGGTTTGTTATATAATTTGAAGAAATCCGCCTTATCTGACATAAGTTCAATGTCTTTTGGTATTACTTGACCTCTCTCAAGTAGCACCTTAAAGTCATCTTTTACTTCAACGGTTCTAGTGTCCAAAAATTCATATATTCTTTCTGGATCATCTACAATTACTGTTCCATTTTCCATATAGTCCCATAAATATTCTGTGGAATCATAGAAGTAATGAAGGTAGTTTTCTAGTAGCTGCAAATTAGAAACATTTTTTATGTAGTCACATAATTGGTCTCTTCTTTTTTCTAAGTTTGTAATTGTCTCTGCATTTTCTTCAGGATTCTTGCCTAGTTTTTTTATATATGCACTATATTCCTTATTTAGATTTGTCGCAGCATCAGTAAATATTGTTTTTTCCACTAGCATTTGTTCTGCTGGATAAACTTCGATATATTTTAGGTTTTCAATAGAACGCTGTGTATCAATGTCAAATGTCCTAATTGAATCGATTTCTGTATCAAAAAGTTCAACTCTATATGGATTATCGCTGTCAGGTGTATATATATCAATTATTCCACCTCTTATGCTAAATTCACCACGCACTTCTACTAAATCCATTCTCTCATAACCCAAAGCTACAAGATTTGACTTAATGGACTCCAAGTCAACTTCATCTCCCAAAGTCAATTTAAGTGATGACTCCTCAAAGTTTTTGTGAGGTGTTATCTTTTTAATGGCAGCAGAAACAGGCGCAATAACTACACAGTCCTTGTTAGTTCTAAGCGCTTTTAATATTTTTAGTCGTTCAATTAATTCATCGTGGTTCTTTGCATCGTAACGCAAGAATACCTGATCTTCCGATGGTAGTACATATATCTCTTTAGAAGAAAAAAAAGAAAGATCTGTAGCTAATCGCTTTGCTCTTGTTAAAGACGCTACTACAATTAAACTTTGTCCTTCTTCCTTTGAAATATGTGCAATTACTGGTGCACTACGGCTCTCGGAGACTCCTGAAATGTTAATTATTCCTTTTTTAGTCATCTTCCTCATTAGACCTTTTCTTGATATTATATTTATTCATAGCTTTTTCAATTCCATCTTCAATAATACTGGCTGCGGCTTTTGAGGCCATAGTAGTAGCCTGTTCCAGAAGGGGAACTTCCCTTTTGGTAAATCCGCCTGTAACAAAATCAATCAAATCAGAATGTTTTTCACTTCCAATACCTACTCGTATTCTAGGGAATCTATCTGACTGTATCTGATACACTACTGATTTCATTCCATTGTGTGTTCCTGCACTACCAAATTTTCTTATCCTTATAGTTCCGGTAGGAATATCCAAATCATCATAAATCACTATTAAATTTTCTATATCAACTTTATAATATGATAATACTTCTCTTACGGATTCACCACTTAAGTTCATATATGTCTGTGGTTTCACAAGCAAAACCTTTTGGTTGGCGATTCGTCCCTCACCAACCAAGGCTTTATGCTTAATTTTATCTACTTTTATGCCATACTCTTTAGCTAAAAGGTCAACCGCAATAAATCCCATATTGTGTCTGGTATTTTCATATTTTTTGCCTGGATTACCTAGGCCAACAATTACGTACATTTTTGTCCCTTTTGTTTCTTATTATTAATCAAACAACTTACTTATTGATCCGTTTGTAAATATTCTAGTCATTGCCTCAGCAAATAATGGAGCAACTGATAAGAATGTCATCTTGTCTATTTTTTTGTCTTCGCTTAGTGGTGCTGTGTTAAGTAATACTAATTCTTCAATTGTTGATTTTTCAAGTCTTTCAACTGCTGGGCCTGATAAAACTGGATGAGTTGCGCAAGCATACACAGCCTTTGCTCCCAAATCTTTTATTGCATTTGCAGCATTAGTAATAGTTCCCGCTGTATCAATCATATCATCAATGATTATGCAGTTTTTGTTTTCAATATTACCGATAATGTTCATTATCTCACTTTTGTTTGGTTCTGGACGTCTTTTGTCAACAATAGCAATTGGACAATTTAGGTATTCTGCCATATTTCTTGCTCTTGTTACACTACCATGGTCTGGTGAAACAATAACGACATCTTCTAAATTCTTTTCTTTGAAATGTTTTGCTAATATTGGCATACCTACTAAATGGTCAACTGGAATATTAAAATATCCCTGAATTTGGTTTGCATGCAAATCCATTGAGACAACTCTGTCTGCTCCTGCCGCAACTATTAGGTCTGCAACTAATTTTGCTGTAATTGGATCTCTAGCTTTGGCTTTTCTGTCTTGTCTTGCATATCCATAATATGGAAGCACTGCATTGATTCTTCCAGCTGATGCTCTTTTCATTGCATCAATCATTATCAACAACTCCATCAAGTTGTCATTAACAGGGTTGCAAGTGGATTGTACGATATATACATCGATACCTCTTACGGATTCCCATAGGTTAACTGAAATTTCTCCGTCACTAAATTTTGTTACTGTTGCTTTTCCCAAAGGTTTTCCCATAATTGAAGCTATTTCTTCCGCCAACTCTGTATGAGAATTGCCTGTAAATACCTTGTAATCAGAAAATGCGCCGTTTTTCATTTTGTTGTACCTCTTCTTTCGTTGTTTGATATTACTCTACTACTTCTTCTTGTATAATCCTCTACGTGTTCCCCAACCCTCTATTATCTTTTCTTTTGCTCTTGCTACACAAAGTGCATCACTTGGTACATTTTTTGTAACTGTACTGCCTGCTGCCACATAAGCTCCCGATTTTACCGTAACTGGTGAAACAAGATTTGTGTTGCATCCTATAAATGCATTATCCTCGACTATAGAACGATGTTTGTTTGTACCGTCATAATTTACAAATACAACGCCACAACCTATATTAACATCACGTCCAACATCTGAATCCCCTATATAAGTCAAATGTGATGCTTTTGAACCGTCACCTAATGACGAATTCTTAACTTCTACAAAATCTCCCACTTTGCACTCTTTGCCAATTATGCTTTTTGGTCTTAGGTATGCATAAGGTCCGATTTTTGTCTTTGCTCCTACTTTGCTTTCAACAATTGTAGAACTTTGTATTTCTACTTCTTCTGCAATCTGGGAGTCTTTTATTCTGGTGTTTTGCAAGATAATACAATTATCTCCAATTACGGTATTGCCCTCTAGTGTAACGCAAGGTCCTATAGTTGTTCCCTTGCCAATCTTTACCGTTTCATCTATATATGCTGAATTCATATCAACAAAATTCACACCGTTGTTAAGGTGTTCTATATTTATTCTTAATCTATTTTCTTCTAAAACTTTGTACTCTTCAAGATTCATTTATTTACCTCCAAGTAACTATTTTTCCATTATCATTTCTCCGACTTTATAAATGTCCCCAGCTCCCATAGTAATTACCAAATCACCATCTGTTGCATTGGCTTTTACATAATCGGCTATTTTTTCAAAGTCTTCCATATACATTACTTCTTTGTCTGGGTGAACTCTTTTTATTTCTTCTACAAGTTCTTTTGACGAAATCTTGTATATATTCTTTTCTCTTGCAGCATATATTTCAGCTAAAATAAGCTTGTCTGCGTATTCAAATGAATCTGCAAACTGATCAAATAG
Source organism: Anaerovoracaceae bacterium (assembly GCA_036660615.1). GTDB lineage: Bacteria > Bacillota > Clostridia > Peptostreptococcales > Anaerovoracaceae > JAVXAG01. Next base: position 2,760 of record JAVXAG010000060.1, on the reverse strand, counting down.
TGCAATTGTTCTTGTATAGGTATGTGGTTGGAAAATACACCACAATTTTTTGTGTGGAACGTTCTTTGAGGCATCTAATGTTGCTTTGATTTCTGTAGGATGGTGTGCATAATCATCTACTACTGTAACACCATTTTCTGTTTTTCCTACCATGTCAAATCTTCTCTGTGTCCCTTTGAATTTTTCTAATGTTCCTGCGATATCATTAATATCAACGCCTAACTGATGACAGCAAGCAAATGCCGCTGCTGCATTTAGGATGTTATGTTCCCCTGGTACCTGTAATTGAATGGAGCATAATTTTTCGTTTTTATAGTTTATATCAAACTTTGGCATGCCTTGTCCATTGAACACAACCTCTGCAATTGAGTATGTGCAAGTATCGTTATATCCAAATGTAATTACATTATTTGGAATGTTTTTTATAATCTTGTTTACAAATGGATTTGCATCGTATGCAATAATCTTTCCGTCTTCTGGAATTAGCTTTGCAAATTTATCAAATGAACTGACTATGTGGTCTATATCCTTAAAGTAGTCAAGGTGATCTGAATCGATGTTCAGAATTACTTCTATCTTTGGTTTAAGATTAAGGAAACTATCCATATATTCGCATGCTTCTGTAACAAAATATTTGCTGTGTCCAACTTTTACGTTTCCACCTATTTCTGAAAGGTTTCCACCTACTAGAATTGTTGGCTCTTTGTCTGCGTTTTGTAGAATTAAAGAAACCATAGAAGTAGTTGTAGTTTTGCCATGTGTTCCACTAATAGCGATACTATTATCGTATTCTTTCATTAAAACACCTAGTATTTCTGCTCTTGTTGCCGCTGGTACTTTTCTCTCCAAAGCTCTCACTAATTCTGGATTGTCGTGAGATACTGCTGATGAGTACACAACCAAGTCTGCATTATCTACATTTTCTGCTCTATGGCTATAATAAATTCTTGCGCCCTTTTTTTCTAAATGGTCTGTTATTTCAGATTCTTTCATGTCGGAACCTGTAACATTATATCCTCTTGCTAATAATATCTCTGCAATTGCTGAAAGGCCTATTCCGCCTATTCCTATGCAATGTATATTTCTAAAATCAGACAAATTAATCATCGTCTATCCTCCATTTTTGCTTTTGTATTGTTGTTTAAACATATAGATTCATTATAACACATAATATTAAAAAAATGCCCCTATTTGACAAAAAAACAAAAAACTAATATTATATAAAGTAATAACGGCTACTTGTCAACTATCAACTGATTTAGACTTAGTAGCACATATGGAGGTAGAATATATGAAAAGAACTGAGAGAGTCGGTGCAATTATAAAGATCCTAACTGATAGCCCAAGCAAACTGTATTCATTGCAATATTTTTGTGATGCTTTTGATGCTGCAAAATCCAGTATAAGTGAAGATATTGGTGCTGCCAATTTAGCCGTAGTTTCAACCGGAACTGGTTATATTGAAACTATTTCTGGAGCAAAGGGTGGCGTCAGATACATTCCTGATATTTCTCCCGAAAAGCTCAGTGCTTTGCAAGAGGATTTTTGTGACAGGATAAAGGACGGAAGCAGGATTTTAGGTGGTGGATTTTTATACACTTCTGATATAATGTTTGACACTCACCTTGTCAGTAATCTAGCTCATGTGTTTGTGAAAAAATTTAAAGATTCAGGGGCTGACTATGTAGCAACTGTGGAAACCAAGGGAATTCCCCTAGCCTCCATGGTGGCTCATCAATTAAATTTGCCTCTAGTTATAATTCGAAGGGAAGCAAAGGTTTCTGAAGGTTCTACTGTAAGTATTAACTATTTTTCTGGCTCTTATGACCGAGTTCAAAAAATGTCTATATCGAAGCGCTCAGTTGTCCCTGGCTCAAAAGCTATCGTAATTGATGACTTTATGCGAGGTGGTGGCAGCATAAAAGGAATTGAAGAAATTCTTATGGAATTTGACGTATCTGTTGTTGGTGTTGGTATTGCCATAGTCAGCATCACACCGACTAAGAAAAAAATTGATGATTATTGTGCAATTGTCTTTCTTGGTGATGTTGATGAAGACAATAAACTAATTGAAGTTTTACCCAATTATCAGATTTTTTAGAAATCATCTTGCCAACTAGCAAAACTTGGTATATAATGTTGTTAATTCATAGGCAAGGGAAGGTGATTATATAATGAATATAACAGACGTTAGAATTAGAAAAGTAAATGATGAAGGCAAGATGAAGGCTGTAGTCTCTATAACATTCGATGATGAGTTTGTAGTACATGACATCAAAATAATCGAAGGGCAAAATGGCTTATTCATTGCTATGCCAAGTAGAAAAATGGGTGAAGGTGACTTCCGAGATATTGCTCATCCACTAGTTTCCGAAACAAGGAACAAAATTAAAGATGCTATTTTCGCTGAATACGAAAAGGTATTAACTGACAAAGTTGAAGAACCAGTAGCAAAACCTACTGCCGAAGAACCAGTCGTTGAAACAGCTGAAGAACCAACTGTTGAATAATCAAATGACCACGCAACGTAATGAGAACCTATCATATTTATATGACAAGTTCTCATTTTTTTGTACAAATTTTAGTTGTGTCTACCCTTCATGGTAGGACTGATTAAGCCCGCGTTTTTCTGATTTTCTGATTTTATGATTTTCTGGCGCAAAAGCTGTGCCAATGTCAAGTTGTGGTGGCACGTCGGCGCAAATGCTGTGCCAACTAGTTATGTTGGCAAAAGCTGGCAGTAGCCTTGCACCAAAGCCA
>JAVXAG010000059.1:0-11275 GCA_036660615.1 Anaerovoracaceae bacterium | reverse complement strand
AGAAAACAACAATGGCGTCGATTAGTAAATCGGCGCCATTGTTTGTTATAAGGTAGAAGGACTTATGCTATATTATCTTCATAGCCATAGACGAAATCTTTTAGTCTGTCGTAGATGTAACATACTACATTGTGTTCATCTACATTTACACCGTGGTCTTGACAATATATCATTACCAACTTTTTGTAAATATCAACTTGTTTCTCCTTTGGCAAATAAGCTGCAATTCTTAAACTGTAATAGTGATCCAATGCTTTCTTTAACATAACTTTCTGTGTGTTTGTAAGAGTATTCATAATGTTACCTCCGTTTTCATTTTTTACTTTACTTTATTTTATTTTATTTAGTTGAACTAGTTGTTTTCTTTGATACTATATATAGCAAATGGCGTGCCAACTTTTTGAAAAGTGTGAAATGCCTAAAAATCCCCATATTTTAAGTATTGTGATTCAATTTTCTGATAATGTTGAGTTGGAATCGTATCATAGGCCGAAATCTTGAGTTGAAATCGTATCAAGATTGGAGTATACTAATTACAAAATATAGTATTATTATGATTCTTCAGATGTGGAGGTAAAACGTAATGAAAGATAGTTTTGGAATAGGCAGAGTTTTGGAGCCAAAAGGGGCTGTACCAGTGGCGGCTTGGAAACTTGATAACAAGAAAAAAATAAAACCGACAGAAGCTAGAATTGCTATAGAAAGAATTCATATAGAAAGAAACAGTTTTCAGCAGATTTGTAATCAGTGTTCCTTTGATGACCATATGATAAAAGAGAGAATTCTAGATATAATAAATAGGAGAGGGAAGTTTCACAATCCTTTTACTAATAGCGGAGGAATGTTTTATGGAAAGTTTGATGAAATAGGCGAAGAATATAAAAAAAACCACGACTATGAGGTTGGAGATGATTATTTGTGTTTGGTTACTATAACGGCAATTCCGATGTTCATTGAGGAAATAGAAGAAATAGATTTTAACTATGGACAGATTAAAGTCAAAGGATATGCAATTATTTTCATGGACACCACTGCATACAAAGACATAATTGATTCAGATATAAAATACACCATGGCTGCTTTAGAAGAAGCAGGGATGCTTTTTAGCATTTCAAAAGTGGCAACAGATGATATGAATATCGCCATAATTGGCAAAGATGTTCTTTCGGCAATGCTTTACAGCGGAGTAATAAGAAAAACTGCAGGCAAAAATTGCCATATAAAAATCATGTTTGACTATGAAAGCTATGGAAATTTACCAGAAAAAGAAGTAGAAATAGTTCTAAAAGAGTTTGTCAATGAAGTTGTATTTCTAGATGTGCGCAATCCCATGGACACATACAAAAGGCAACCAAAAGATATGAACAATATGGATTTGGTTATAAATTGCGAAGATAAAATCGGTTCAGAAACAATAAGCGTGTTTCTTTGTAAAAACAATGGGAAAGTGTACTTTACAAGTATGACCAATGGGTATACAAATGCAATATTGATAGCTGAAAGTATGAGAAAACAAATATATGCATACGCACTTGACCAATATTTTGAGGGCTATGATAGCTTCACCGCAACAATTATTAGAGAGATGAAAGAGCAACTTGACAAAGTAAATGACCTTTATGAGAAAAATGCAGCAAACAAAACTATAAGTAACAGGACGGCAAAAGTTTTGTCCATGCATAAGGCTAGTCAAATAGACGATTACATATATGGAAGTCCGGTGACAGAGGAAATGGTTGAAGAAGTTCTTAACATTTCAAAATACGATTGCAATGTAATAATCCAAGGCGAAACGGGAGTCGGGAAAGAAAAAGTTTTGCAATTGATACATAAAAATAGTTTAAGAAATGATATGGCTTGTATAAAAGTCAACTGCGCAACAGTACAAGAAAATCTGGCAGAGTCCGAGTTCTTTGGGTATGAGGCAGGCGCATTTACAGGGGCACAGTCAAGTGGGAAAAAAGGATATTTTGAACTTGCCAATAATGGCATTTTGTTTCTTGATGAAATAGGAACATTGTCACTGAATATGCAGTCAAAACTGTTGAGAGTGCTACAAGAAAATCAGTTTTATAGAGTGGGTGGAACAAAACAGATAAATGTTAACGTGCGAGTAATATGTGCAAACAATATTTCTTTGAGACATTTGGTTGAAGATGGCAAGTTTAGAGAGGATCTATATTATAGATTAAACATTTGCACCATCAATGTACCGCCACTTAGAGAAAGAAAAGAAGATATTTATTGTTTGACCAATGAATTTTTGAAGAGATATAACAAAAGATACGGTGTTAGCAAAGAGATGAATGAAGAAGCATTTTCAAAGCTTCAGACCTACGATTGGCCGGGAAACGTTAGAGAACTGGAAAACACAGTTCATAGAATAATTATAAACACCAAAGATGATATAATCAGTGGAGTTGATGTGGAGGGAATCATAAACCAGAATGTTTATGACGATACAATTCTCGATGTTAAAGGGAAATTTAGACGTGAGGGAAACATTGATTTTGAGCAAATCATCGAAAATCAAGAAAAGAAACTTCTGGAATATGCTTTGAAGAAAGAAGGTACCACAAGAAAAGCCGCAGAAATATTGGGAATTACTCAGGCAAAATTAATGCGGAAAAAGCAGAGATATAATTTGTAAGAAACTATTTTACTAGAATTTGCAATTCTGTTATGTACTCAGTTTCATCATTTGTATCGTGATTATCAATAATGTAAAGTTCAAGGGGATCGCCGCCAAGGGTGTATCCCTTTTCTTTTGCTACAGTAATAAGTTCTGTGGCAGCGGTGGGAGCTTTGCTATAACTACCTTTTATAGTAGTACAAATGTATTCACCTTCTGGCAGAACATAGTCATAATCCTTGCTTTCAGGGGGCAACAGGTAGAATACAGAATTGTAATGACCGTATTTCCCTTCCATAATATAATCAAGTGGAGCAGTGGCACCAATGTAACCGTTGCCGATTAATTGTAGCTTGTTTTCACTTTTCTTTTGTAATTTCTTTATCAAAAAGTCAACATCTTCATCACGATAGACATCTTCATTTAACTTCATTACCTTACGACCAGGAAAGAGTTTGATCTCAGTTTTCCCTTCCTCTATGTCAAGATTCATATTTTCTATAATATCTTGAACCCTGTCCTGTAACTGTTTTTCCAGAGAGTCCAATTCCTTTTTTTTCTGTTCTACAACTTCTATTTCCTTTTGAAACAATTCAAGAGTTCTTTCTAGATTAAAATTATTAAGATGTTCTTTTATATCCGACATAGAAAATCCTATTGAACGCAGTTCCCTTAGAATGTTTAGAGTTCTAATATCTTTTATGCTGTACATTCTATATCCATTTGTATCCCGTTGTGGTGCTAGAATCCCAAGTTCTTCATAATATCGCAGAGAATCCGTCCCGATGCCATACAACGTTGAAATTTCACCAATTTTGTAATATTGTTTCATCATTTTGTACCTATTCTTTCTAAATAAAAAAATATTTTTAAAATTTCTCTTTACATTGGTATTATACCAAGGTTTACAATATATATAAAGAACAATTATTGATTAGGAGAAAAAAGAAAATGACAAAACTAATGGAGAAAGAACTGTTCAAGAAGTTCATGCACTATGTCGTCCCATCCGTTGTGGCGATGTGGGTGTTTACAATATATACAATGGTAGATGGAATGTTCGTCGCAAGAGGAGTTGGTCCATCGGCACTTGCTGCAGTTAATATAGCAATGCCATTCATCAACTTTACATTCGCACTGGGAATACTCTTTGCAGTAGGTGCAAGTACAGTGGCGTCAATCCATAAGGGAAAAGGCGAGATGCAAAAGGCTAATGAGGTCTTTACATTGAGTACAATTACAGTATTCGTAGTTGCTTTGGTACTAACAGTCGTTGCATTATTAAACTTAGACTTTTTAGCGGAAATGCTAGGAGCTACTGATGCGACAAGAGAATACGTCAAAGACTATCTGGGAGTAATAATACTCTTTGATGTGTTTTATATGACAGCATACAACTTAGAAGTTTTGACAAAGGCAGACGGGTTCCCACATATCGCAATTATGACCACATCAGCTGGTGCTGTTTGTAATATAGTTTTAGACTATTTCTTCGTTATAGTCTTTCAGTGGGGAATCGCTGGTGCAGCTTGGGCGACAGGCATATCACAATTATTAACATTTACTATTTTCTTGCTACGTTTCTTATCAAAGGGATCAAACTTTAATTTCGTAAAGGTTAAATTTCAGTTTGCAAGAGTTGCAAAGTTGGCTAGAATTGGGTCAGCAGATAGTGTAACAGAGTTTTCAGTTGGTGCAGTAATATTTATGTTTAATAATACTATTATCAGAGTAATTGGTGATGATGGTGTAGTAATTTATACAGTTATTGCCTATGTATCACAGTTGATACTAATGACGATGATGGGATTAAATCAAGGTATGCAGCCACTGGTCAGTTATTATCACGGAAAAGAAGAAAAAATAATTCACAAATATATTTTGAAAATGGCGTTAATGTGTGCCGTTATTTGTTCACTGGTAGCATTCTTGATTGGTATAATATATCCAAATCCAGTGGTAGCCGCCTTTATCGATAGCGGAAAAAATCCAGAGTTGTTCGAAAGTGCAATCAGTGCATTTAAGCTTTTCTCATTCTCATTTTTACCACTTGGAGTAGTAGTGATTTTGGCAGGATATTGTACAGCACTAGAAAAAGCAAAGTATGCATTTACAATTTCAATTTGTCGTGGATTAATCTTCGTATCGATTTCACTGGTTTTGATGTCAATACTGTTTGGCGCAACAGGTATTTGGCTGTCAATGGCAGTGTCAGAGGGAATAGCCCTTATACTGGCAGTTTATATCTACAAAAATATATTGGTACTAAAAGAGTAATTAATGGTAAAATCGTCTTTCTCAAATTGGGAGAGACGATTTTTTAATTGAAGGAATTATATTAACTTGCTGTTTTTTGTGGATTTTTAATTATTACCAATCGGCGCTTCCAAGCGAGAAGAATAAATAGAGCTGCGGCAACCAATGAGATAATAACCAAAATAAGAATCCCTCCATAAGATTCATAGTCTTTTGAAAGAAAGTTAAATGCTTTTGTAAAACCCCAGTTCCACAAAAGAAAGAAGGCTGTAATACCTACATAGGCCTTGGAAAAACTGGCATTGCCAAAGAATAACATAACCAAAGCAGGAAGAAGCACAAAGATTGAGGTTGTTGCCACACCATAAAGAATCGATGCGGCATAGTCCATAAAGACAGAAGGATATTCCTTTATAATAACAAAGAGGGCGACTTCTGCCATTAGTGTAAAACAAATACTTCCGTTATAAGCACCCTTTGTATCGCAAAATCTGCCTACAAATATCGGACCGATTACAGCAGAAGAATAAGTTAAAATCTGGTTTGTGGCATAATAGCTACTGGTTAATGAACTACTACTAAAAGAAAAAAATGCAGTAATTGAGACAATAAAAATGAGCAACATTACAAAAGATGGATTTATTATCATTGTTTTGAAAAAAACATTGTGGCAGTTGTGATTTATGTCAGTGGTAGAATTAGCCTTTTCAGTGGCGATTTTGGTGTATATAAATATGCAAAGGCATACACCTCCAATAATAGATGTGGCTAAAATGCTGTTTTGCGTTAGATAAGCGAAAGAAATAATAATTCCCCATACGAGGTTACGGTTTTCCCTGCAAATGTCTTTTGTAAGAAAGGGAATAAGAGTTATAAGTATTAGATTGTAAAAAGTTGGCGTCATGTGAGCTCTCCTGTCAGTTTATATAGTTACCTTTTTATCTTCTTCTTTGGAAAAGATATTATACACTAAAATTTTTAATTTAGAGTAAAATCCGCCACATGGAGTCTGCCATGGATATGATGCACTAAAGTCGTAGAGGAATCTTTAAAAATAATACTAAAAGGTTGTTGACAAAAGACGTTACAGATGATAATATTAATCCATTGCGTTACCACGTTATCACTTTAATTCGTGAAAGCGAACGGTGGCGAACGAAAGAAGAAAGTTAGCATAATATTAAAAAAGGAGAACGAAAATGAATAGTAAAATGAAAAAACTTACAACTTTAGGGCTAGTGGCTATGATGGCTGTTGGACTATTTTCAATGGTGTCATGTGGAGATAAAGAAGACGAAGGCACTACAGAATTAACTGGATGGGACTACATAGAAGACAAAGGTGTTTTGACTGTTGGTCTTGATGACACATTTGCACCTATGGGATTTAGAGATCTAGATGGCAACTTGGTAGGATTTGATATCGACCTTGCAAATGCTGTTGGAGAAGCTCTTGGAGTAAAGGTTGAGTTTCAACCAATAAGCTGGGATGCAAAAGAAATGGAATTATCCTCAAAGAAAATTGACTGTATCTGGAATGGTATGTCAGTAACCAAGGATAGAAAAGAAGCTTTTGCACTAACTAATCTATATTTAAATAACTGCAACGTTGTTTTGACTATGGACAAGAATGTAAAAGTAGCAAAAGAAGAAGATTTAACTAAATACAAAATCGGAACACAGGTTGACTCATCTGCATTGAACGTTATGAAGACTTCAAAGATTTGGGACACATATGCTGAGAATGTTTCGGAATACCCTACTTTTGACGAGGCAATTATGGACTTACAAGCAGGAAGACTTGACTGTATCGTAGTAGACCAAGTTTTGGGTGAATATAAAAACACTATGATGAAAGACAAGAATAAATTAACTACATGTGAATTTAACTTTGGAGATGATTTCTACGCAATAGGATGCAGAAAAGCAGATACTGACGTAGCTACAAAGATTACTGAAGGTATTCAAGCTGTTATCGATAACGGTAAAGGCGAAGAAATAAGTAATAAATGGTTTGGTAAAAACATCGTAATGTGTAAACCTGTCGTTTAAAAGAGGAGAAAATCGTGATTGACTATATATTTAGTATAATGCCCAGTATGTTAGAAGGGCTAAAAATGACGGTATTACTATTTGTATGTACTTTAGTTTTATCGTTGCCACTTGGTCTACCTTTTGCCCTTGGAAGTAATTCTAAGATTTGGCCGATTAAGGCACTTAGTGTGACTTATGTGTTTATATTTAGAGGAACACCTTTGCTTTTGCAGATATTTTTCTTCTACTTTTGCTTGGCAATTTGGTTTGGAATCAAAATGACACCATTCGAAACAGGTGTAGTTACTTATGTCTTAAACTATGCGGCATATTTTGCAGAAATATATCGTGGAGGCATAAACAGTGTTGACCATGGTCAATATGAAGCTGCTCATGCACTGGGACTTACTAAAAGTCAAACACTTTTTGGCATAGTTTTGCCTCAGACGGTGAAGGTAGTATTGCCTTCTATATCTAACGAGGCAATAGTATTGATAAAGGATACGGCGTTGCTTTCATCTATATCTGTAATGGAACTTATGAAAGTATCCAAAGGTGCAGTTAATAGAGATAACAGTCCAGTGGCATATCTTGTTGCAGCTGTATTTTATCTAATGCTGACATTTGTGCTGACACTAGGGGCCAGCAAAATAGAAAAAGCGTATTCTAAGTACGATGCAAAGGAGAATTGAAAATGACAGAAAATGTAATAACAATTAAAAATGTTGTAAAACAATTCGCCCAATGCACTGCTGTGGATCATGTGGATTTTTCAATGAAAAAAGGTGAAATAGTAGCTATTATTGGGCCGTCCGGTTCGGGAAAGAGTACTCTTATTAGAAGTATGAACGGTCTAGAAAAAGTTACTAGTGGGGAAGTAGTGATAAATGGGACGACGGGAATGGTATTTCAACATTTCAATCTTTTTCCACACAAAACTTGCTTACAAAATATTATTTATGCACCTATGAAAGTGCAGAAAAAAACTAAGGAAGAGGCTATGAAAAAAGCCAATGAGTTGCTTGAACTAGTTGGTCTAAGCCACAAGGCGGATATGTATCCTGCCCAGATATCTGGAGGTCAAAAACAGAGAATTGCTATAGCAAGAGCCTTGGCTATGAATCCAGACATAATGCTTTTTGACGAGCCGACTAGCGCCCTTGATCCAGAGATAACTGGAGAAGTTTTAAATGTAATGAGAAGGCTTGCGGAGAAACATATGACAATGATTATTGTTACTCACGAAATGACTTTCGCAAGGGACGTGGCAGACAGAATCATATTTATGAATGATGGAAAGATAGTTGAAGAGGGTACACCAGATGAAGTTTTCAACAATCCAAAATCAGACAGATTAAGACTATTTTTAAACACAATCGCATAAAAAAGCTTTTACATTTTATAATGAAAACCATGTATTTCATTGGTTTGAAAGCAAGATATATGTGAAATTAGTAAATTTAAGAAAACCTATTTATATATTATTTAGGTTTTCTTTTTTTTATTGCTATAAGGCAAAAAAATGTGGTAAAATGTATGTAATTTAGTATTAGAAAAAACTATATTTTATAAGATAATAGGGTAGTCATTTCACCCGTTAACACATATGGAGGTATTAGAGTATGAAAAAATTTGGTGTAGCGATTATATCGCTTTTGCTTGTACTATCAATCAGTGTACCAAGTTTGGTATTTGCAGATTATAATCAGAAAGCAGGTAAAGAAATATCTATCTTGTTTTCCCATGATATGCATTCCCACCTTGAATCAAACAATGGGGTTGGTGGATTTGCAAAGATGGCAACAGTGATAAATGAAGTTAAAAGAGATTACCCCGATACTTTCTTGCTAGATGGTGGAGATTTTTCAATGGGAACTCCTTATCAAGCGATTTATAAGAGCACTGCGTCGGAACTTAGAATGCTTGGATTTCTTGGTTATGATGTGACAACGATTGGTAATCATGAATTTGACCATAGAACAAAAGGTTTATCCAGAATGCTAACTTCGGCTATGAACTCAAAAGAAAACTTGCCACAAATCGTCTTGGCAAATCTTGACTGGAAGGGAACTTTGGCAGATAAAAAACTTGTCACAGAAGGACAAAAGTTAAAAGATGCTTTTAATAGATACAATGTAAAAGACTATACGGTTGTTAAAAAAGGCGGTGTCAAAGTTGCTGTGTTTGGTATTTTTGGCAAGGAAGCTGACAGTTATGCACCGGAAAGTGGTGTGAAATTCCTTGATCCTATTGAAACAGCCAAGAAGGTTGTCGCTAAAATCGAGAAAAACGAAGATGCAGATTTAATTGTATGTGTATCTCATAGTGGAACAAACCAAGATAATCCTAAGAAATCTGAGGACGAATTACTTGCGAAAAATGTAGACGGAATTGACTTTATTGTAAGTGGACACAGCCACACTGAATTTGACAAACCGCTTGTAATAAATGACACTGTAATCGGCTCGGCTGGTCAATATACAGACAATTTGGGACAGGTAACTTTCAAAGAAACGGCTGACGGCTATAAGTTAGATAAATACAAACTTATCAGTTTGGATAAGAATGTACAGGAAAATGTAGCTACTAATGAAAAAATACTGGAATTTAGAGACTTAATAGACAGAAAGTATTTCTCTCTTTACGGATATTCGATTGATCAGGTTATTGCAAAATCCAGTTTTGATTTTACGGATATAAGCACTTTTGGATTAGAGCAAGGGGAGGATCCTCTTGGAAATCTAATGGCGGATGCATATATTTATGGTGTAAAAAAGGCGGAAGGTGACAATTACGAAAATGTTGACGTTGCTATTTTGCCAGCCGGAATTGTAAGGGCTTCTTTCTCAAAAGGAAAAATCACAGTTGCGGATGCTTTTAATGCGCTATCTTTGGGGGTTGGCCCCAATGGACTGGCGGGTTATCCTCTTGTAAGTGTTTATCTTACTGGAAAAGAGTTAAAAACGGCAGCGGAAGTTGACATTTCGGTATCGGAAATAATGCAACCAGCCAGACTATATATGAGTGGTTTGACTTATACATATAATCCAAACAGGTTGATTCTAAACAGGGTAACTTCTGTAAAACTTGACTTGGGTTCAGGGCGAACTGAAGAAATTGACGACAAAAAGCTTTATCGCGTTATTGGTGATCTATATTCGTGCCAAATGTTAAGTACTGTGGAATCTCAATCTTATGGTTTATTAAAGGTAGAACCAAAGGATAAAGAGGGAAATCCAATCACGAATTTTGAAGACCACATGGTTTTAAATCAACTTGGTAAAGAAGTAAAAGAGTGGTCAGCACTTACAAAATACATAGATTCTTTTAGCTACAATCAGGTGCCGACCTATTACAATCAAACTCAAGGCAGAAAAATCATTGAAGACAGCCACAATATATTTGACTTGCTAAAAAATCCAAACAAGATATTCTGGATGGCACTTGGAATTATCCTACTGGCAATAGTGCTAATAGTTCTAATTGTAATTTTGATTATAAAACTAGTTAGACGATTAGTGGGAAAGCCAAGCAAAAAGAAACAAGGACAATCAGGCAAAATTTTTAGCCACAGAAAAAACAAATATAATAGTAGATGGTAAAAAGGAAGACAAAAAGTACCTGCAATTAAGTAGGGCAAGTTACGATTTTAAGGACTTGCCCTATTGTGATTTTTTGGCAATGGGCGAGCCAATATGTTGCGGTTTTAGGTTGGCCGGAGCAAGAGCTGTGCCAAGTGAGATTTTGCCCATTGGTTGGATTAAGTGTCGGGTTCGCAAAAGCCATGCCAAGTGCTGAGGTTGGCGTTGGCCGGCGCAAGAGCTGTGCCAAATGCTGAGGTTTTAGGTTGGCCGGCGCAAGAGCTGTGCCAAGGCAGTGACAAGGCTGGCGGTTAGGTTGGCGTGACCGCGCAAAAGCCATGCCAAGTGCTGAGGTTGGCGTAGGCGAAAGGTGACGTTGGGTTCGCAAAGGACGTGCCAACCTTTGCGGGCGAAGACGTTGGCCACAAAAGCCATGCCAACCTTTGCGGGCGAAGACGTTGGCCGCAAAAGCCATGCCAACCTTTGCGGGCGAAGACGTTGGCCGCAAAAGCCATGCCAACCGGAGGAAAATCGGAAGGATTTGCAAATTGATATGGTTGAATTTTGCAAGAGCCATGCCAACCGGAGGAAAATCGGAAGGATTTGTCCGTCCGAAAAAAAATGTTGTCATAAAGTGAAAAAAATGTTGTCTTTTTGACAACAAAAAAACGAAAACGGACAACAAATCCCACAATATGTAAAAAAGGAAGGTAAAAGACCGCAAGCGGCTTTTACCCACATATTGCCAGAAATCGGAAGGCAAAAGCCCCAAA